>CALCQT010000324.1 GCA_937894825.1 uncultured Anaerolineaceae bacterium | reverse complement strand
ACCGGGAACAGGCTGTCGAGAATATTGATAGGGCCGGCGCGACCCGCGGTGAACAAATTCTCGGCATCAATCAGGAGATGATCCGGGCTTTCAGAGCGCATCCGGGAGACGCATTTGAAGAGCGGCTGGGAATTTTTGAAGAATATTACGCCCGACGGGAAGATTCCTATATGGCGGCAGAAACCGGCAAAAAACGGGAAAGTCATTTTCATTTCGATCTGTTTGGATCTGACGCCGGCGGTTACGCCGGTGTCGCGCTGAACTATATCCGCATCATTCAGCAGGGGAAACCCGGTCGGATGATCATCAGCCTCCCCAATCAGGGAGCAATCCCGTTTCTGGAGTCCGACGATGTCGCGGAACTCAGTTGCACCGTAACGGCAACAGGGGAACAACCCGATCCGGTGGAAAAGGTTCATCCCACCGCCCGGGAATTGATCCGGCGGATGAAATGCTATGAACGATGGGCCGCGGAGGCCATTTTGCAACAGAATTATGATTTGTGCGTCCAGGCGCTGCAGCTTCACCCGCTGATCGAATCCTATTCGCTGGCAAAATCATTGACCGCCGATTTCTTCGCACTCAACCGGCCCTGGATTCACCCGGCGGCTTCAAAATGACCCATCCCGGATGGATTGGCTGTCACGACTGTCGCGAGCATCGCTCGATCGCAAAAGCATTTAGAAGCGACAGCAATTCGATCCCGGAAAAATAAAAAGGGAATCTATGAGCTTTATTTCCGCTGTGGCACGAATGAATATTGACCTGATGTATTCCGGTATGGGACGTCTTCCGCAGGAAGGCGAAGAGATCTATGCCGCCGACTTTGACATTCAGCTCGGCGGCGGGCCGGTTGCCACGCTCACCAATCTGCAGCGGCTGAATGTTCCGGTCCGGATCCTGACTTTTCTCGGGCAGGACATGTTTTCGGCATTTGGGGCTGCCGAACTTACCCGGCACGGTGTCGAATATCATAACCTGCACAAAACGGATGGCGTGCCTGTCAATATTTCCACCGTGATGATCACCGACCGTGACCGAACTTTCGTATCCTACAACGGGGCCCGCGAAAACTTTTCCGAAGCGCTGACCGAAGCCGCCTGGGAATTAATGCGCGGATCAAAAATTGTTGAGATGCAGCCCGGTTTTCTGGATCTGTATAAACGGTTGAAACGAGAAGGGACAATCTTGATTTTTGACCTTGGATGGGAGGACGACCTCAGTTTCAGAAAATATCGCGCATATTTTGAACTGGCGGACTATTTTACGCCGAATCTGAAGGAAGCGCTCCATTTAACCGGCCAAACCGACCCGTTGGAGGCGTTGAAAACACTGGGAGAATGGTTCCCCCGTCCAATCGTGAAGATGGGGAATCGCGGCTGCCTCATTCGTGATCGGGACGAAATTTTTCTGGTGCCGCATATCACCGAATTTCAAGCCGTGGACGCCACCGGCGCCGGCGACGCTTTCCTCAGCGGGTTCATGTATGGGCTCTATCATCATGCCGGCTTCCAGAAATCGATCCTTTACGGAAACATCACGGGGGGGCTCGCCGTCACCGAAATCGGCTGTCTCACCGCGTCCGTTTCAGAGCTGGATTTATTCGCCTACACGAATCGTTATGCGGATCGCATTATAAAACTCGATCCGGCAAAAAAGCTGCCGGATTTCTCCGGCAGCTAACGCCCCTTTCGATTATTTTTCCAATTATTCATGCGCTTGTGGAATGACGCAGCCTGCATCATCGCACACCGCACCGGTTGAATCACCAACGATCGTCAGCGGGTTATTCTCCAGCCACACTTTTTGCAGCGTATCGCTGAACACCTGGGTCCCCTGTGCACCGGAAATGCCATACTTGTTGTCAATAACAAAGAAAGGCACGCCCTGAATGCCTAAAATCCTGGCCTCATTAATATCCTCCCGCACCGCGGCAGTATAGGCATCAGAGACAAGCGTTTCACGAATCAGTGTTTCATCCAGACCGATCTCCTGACCGATTTTGACCAACGTATCCAGATCGGCTACATTCTCGCCGTTGGTAAAGTACGCAGCGAATAAACGCTCGACCGCTTCCGCCTGTTTGCCATGCTCCGCAGCCAAATGGATCAGACGATGCCCGTCAAAGGTGTTGACGGGAAGAACCGTATTCATATTCATTGTGAGCCCTTCCTCGGCAGCCCGTTCGGCAACCTGCGCGTTCATCGCTTGAGCCTGTTCCAACGGAACGTTATATTTCTTTGCCAGTTCTTCGCTCACACTGTGGGTGGCGGTGCGCGGCGAATCCGGATTGAGCTGAAAACTGCGATGGATTACTTCGACCTGATTTTTATACGGAAATGCGCTAAGCGCTTTATTCAACTGTCCCGTTCCAATGAAACAGAACGGACAAGCAATATCTGACCAAATTTGTATTTTCATACTTTCAACTATAGAGGTCTTAATTCCAATTGTCAAGCGGTTTTTCATTAATATTTTGTTAATTTGCATTTTTTCATGACATTCTTTCGCACTGCATCGTAGTCAAATCGAGGCTTAAATCAAAAGTGATATAGAAAATATCACATTGACGGCGGCTTTTAACCTGCTACAATATTTCTATGACAACAAAACCAACCCGTGACCGACTGCGTCCTGTTTCATCCACACCGGCGCCCATGCGGCGACCTGACTGGATCAAAATCGATAAACCCTCCGGCGACACCTACGCCTGGCTGAAAGGCCTGATGCGCCGGAAAGAGTTGCACACCGTCTGCGAAGAAGCCCACTGCCCGAACATGGGCGAGTGCTGGGGCAGCGGAACCGCCACTTTCCTGGTGCTGGGCGATGTCTGCACC
>CALCQT010000323.1 GCA_937894825.1 uncultured Anaerolineaceae bacterium | reverse complement strand
ACCGAATCTGCCCGCACCGCCCTTTTCAACGACAGCGGCTTCTACTTTGGCGAGGATCTTCTCAAAATCGCCGGCTTCCGCGGTCAGATCAAGACCTAACGCGCCGGGATAGCCCATGAGCGGGGAGGGGAGATCAGCCTCAATGAAGTATCCGCCGTACGCAAGAAGCTGCTTGAGCAGTGGTTCGGTGTGCGCGTCATTGGTACAGAAGTAAGCAGCGTTCGTGCCATACTTCTCAACCCATTCGGGGACTTTTTCAAGAATGTAAGCCTGGGCGCCGGGAATACCAACGTCAGAGGTCGGGTCCGGTGCGGTTTCAAGGACGAATTCCATACCAAACTCTTCGCAGGCTGCCCGCATGATCGCGACACGGCGGCTCATTGTCTCATAAGACATATGCCGCGGGAAGGAGATGTGAACGAAGGTGTCAACACCCAATTCATGGGCTGTGCGGATGATCAAATAACCGCGGGCAACGAAGTCGTTGTTCGCAACCAGATCCGCCGCGCTGCTGATCTCGGGGAGATCTTCATGAGCTTCCCCTGCCAGGAGGAGAATGTCAGGCCGTCTTTCCTTGATTTTGCGGAAAGCTTCTGTTGTGCCGGGAACTGCCTGATTGACGATGATGGCTTTCATCAGAGGATCATCAGAAAGGTTCACGATCGTTTGAATGGTGGTTTCCAGTTCTTCTGTGAAGTTGTCGGGATAGATTCCCAGTGTGACCCTGTCTTCACCGAACTTGGCCTGAAATGCTTCCGCGCCGCGTCTGTCATCCTCAGATTGGGAGACGGAACCGGTCACAATACCGATATGGTAATCTTCATCGGCCGCGAAGGCAACACTTGTCAGCATGACTGTCAATACAGCCAATAACACAAATAACGAAATAAACTTTTTCATATTTCCTCCTACTACTACTTTATCCGGAAGATCTCTTTCCGGTTTTGCACCATTATCTGAGTGAACGGCAGGTGATAGGAACGGATTATAGCATGTAAAAATTAGATAAACAATATTTTACCATTACTTTGTGTTGTTGATCGGCAATATGAGGTCACCGATCTTCAATGATGCCCATTCATTCATTGCGGGCGCTGATCCAAGCGCCGGAACACGATGCCGATCTCGTCCGCGTCCACCCGGATTGAGAAAACCGGCTCAAACCCCGCGAATTCCACCGCACCGCCCGGCTTATCATCCCTGCCATACAGAATATAATCAGCCGCATCCGGATCATAAACCAGATCAATGCGGTCTCGATCAACCGCGTCCAGCAACCCGCGATTGATACTGCCGGTCTGCGTATAAGAATGATCGATCACAATCAACGGCCGTTCATCCGTCTCCACGACAAACCGCAATAAATCACGTGAAGCAATCCCCCAATAATCCCCGGAAAAATGCCCCGCATATTCGCGCACGAAGGCATTAAAATAGACATATTGATAGGGGTGATTGGCGATCATCCAAGCCAGCGTCACGGCGAAACTCAGTCCAATCGCACCGGCAAGCCCGACCGTACGGACGGAACGCCAGAAACGGTTGGGGATCTTAAGCCGGAAGATAGCGTCGCCGCCCAGAACGGCAAAATAGAGGATCGTACCATAAGCGAAATAGCAATGCCGCCAGCCATTATAGATGGTTACACGCATCCCGATAATAATCAAAGGCGGCAAAAAACCGACGCAGAACAGAAACAGATCCATCAAACCGGCATTATCCAGTCGCCCGGTATTCATCAAAATCCGTCCCCGCAGCGAACGCAACGAATGCAGCCCGCGCATCGCCGACGCGGTCAATCCGATCCCGCTCAGAACCAGGTAAAGAACAGGCGTGGTCAGCAGGATCCATAGTGGGACAAAATACCACATCTGCGTCGAATCCACCAGTCTCCCCAGGAAAAGATTGCCGTCCGAGCCATGGTTTGGATGAGCACGATTGAAGGCAAAGGTCTCCAGCGCCGTCCGCAGCGGAGCTTCCCAGAAATTCGGCGTTATCAGATAAAAAACCGCCACTGCCGTCAGGAGAAGAACCGCCAGGGAAAGAAAATCCCGTTTTGACCGGCTGCGGCCGCGCAGAAAATCGATCAGGAAAAATCCGGCCGCCAATGGAAAGAAAATGATCGCGTTCAGGCGCGTGTTGCAGGTCAACGCCAGCGCGACGCCGGCCAATGCTGCATTCTTCCAGGTCTTATTCTCAAACCAACGCACCAGCAGCCAGCAGCTGATCAAATACCAGGAAAGAAAAAGCACGTCCTTGTTATTGTAAAAACTCTCCGCAAAAAAACGCGGCGAGAGCACCAACATGGCCGCACCGAGCAACGCCCAGCCACGGTTACCCAAACGTTTTTTCAACAACAGATAAAAGCAGATCACACCAAGGTAAAAATTCAGGAAAGTAAATAAATGGCGCATTCCATAAAACACTGCCGGTTCAAACTGGAAGTTGGCGAAAGCCTCAATCAGCACCAACGGGAAATGGAGCGCGGTACCGTAGTAACGGTCGCGGTATTCCGTCAGGTCCGGCAGATAAGCCAGCCAGCGCGTCGTCGCCTCCGGGACCGGCAACGAGAGTTTCTCAATGACATATTTGAAATTGACCAGCGAGGTCTGCCGTTCCATGCCCTCGTCCGGTCCGCAGCCGTAATCAGCAAAGCTGATCAGTCCGATCAGCGCATACAGCACAAAAAAGAGAATCACGCCATACCGTGTGAGAAATGCCAGAAGGTTCCGTTTCATGCAGTAGATTATAAATCACAACCAGCCGGACTTCGCCTCCAGTGTAAGAGGACACCCATATCTATATCGCACGTGGTGTGAGATATGGGTATCAAAAGCATTAAGCGATGTGCCCTGACGGGGATGCGCTGTCCCTACACAGCGGTCATGTAAAAGGGTTTTATTCTCCAAATGCGAGCGCCGTCTCCAAATTCTGCTTTTGGCAGCCGAATCAATTGTATAATAAATACAGAACATCCGGTTCGGCGGTGCTCTACCGACCGGGTACAAATACGGGAGTAAAAATGGAAAAAACAATTGCTGAGATGAACCCGGTGGTTCAATCTTACGAAAATTATGATGAAGACCTGCGGTTGTCAGCGGACAACGTCCGCCGGCTCGAATTCATGACAGCGCTGGTCTATATGAACAAATACCTGAAAACAGGCGAAAGTATCCTTGATGTCGCGGCGGGGACCGGCGCCTATGCGCTGCATTTCGCCGCTCGCGGACTAAACGTCACCGCATTGGATATCACGCCATCCTATATCGAAATCCTCAACCAGAAAGCGCTGGCTGACGGCGTCAAAATAACCTCCGGCGTGAACGACGCACGGGATCTTTCCGCCTTTGCAGACAACACCTTCGACCATGTCTTCTGCATGGGACCGATCTACCATCTGACCGAGGCCGAAGACCGGGAAAAGGTGATGGCCGAATGCTGCCGCGTCTTGAAACCCGGAGGCCTGCTCTACCTGGCCTATATGAATAAGCATTTTGTTTTCGCCCATCTGGCCTCTCAAAACAAACAGTTTCTGCAGGAGAAATGGTTCCGAAAGATCATCGAAGAAGGCGTCATGCGCTCAACGGACGAAGATTGCTTCTGGACCGACACCTGGTTCACCACGCCCGGTGAGATTGAGCGGATCGCCCGGGAACGGCATCTCACGATCCTCCATCACATCTCGCAGGACGGCGTCGGCAGGCTGCTGGCCGAAGAAATCAACGCCATGCGCGTCGATGACTTCAAGCGCTGGGCCGATTTTCATATCCGTACCTGCGAAGAACCGTCAATTCTGGGCATCAGTAACCATGGCTTGCTGATCGGCAAAAAAGCAGCATAAAACCAATGACCGTGATAGATTTTAATCACGTGTCAAAAGTATTGTCTTGACACGCGATTAAAAAATCAGGCGGCGCGCAAATTCTGCACACCGCCTGCTGTAAGACATTTTTTTCAAAGCGCCACCCTCATAAGGAGCAACGCCCTGTTCTCATCGTGTCCGCTGCTTAGAAAACAGGAACGACAGAACCCTGATAGGTTTCTTCAATGAAAGTTTTGACTTCATCGGTTTTCAGCGCGTCAGCCAACGCGACAAACTGGGGAAGTTCTTCATCGCCTTTGCGGACGGCAACCAGGTTGGCATATTTCACGGCAGCTTCGGAATCCGGAGCTTCCTGCGCCAAAATGTCGTCAGCAGTCAGACCGGCTTCCAGAGCATAGTTGCCATTGATCACAGCAAAATCGACGTCGGCCAGCGCGCGGGCGACCTGAGCGGCTTCGAGTTCGACGATTTCAAGGTTCTTCGGATTTTCAACAATATCTTTCGCAGTCGCTTCAAGACCTTTGCCCTCGGCGAGTTTGATCAGACCGTTGGCTTCCAGCAGAAGGAGCGCACGGGCTTCATTCGTGGTGTCGTTCGGCACAGCGATTTTCGCACCGTCAGGCAATTCGTCCAGGCTGGCAGTTTTGCCGCCATAGACCGCAAGCGGTTCAAAGTGGATGAAGACCAACGGAACCAGTTCAGTCCAGTTAGAGTTCTCGGCCAGACGAGTCTTATTGAAGTCATCCAGATAGGGCTGATGCTGGAAGAAGTTGGCGTCCAGGCTGCCATCTTCCAAAGCGGTGTTCGGCAGAACATAATCGGTAAATTCGATGATTTCCAAGTTGATGCCCTGTTCAGCCAGCGCGTCTTTCACAACCGCAACAATTTCAGCATGCGGAACCGGGGACACACCAATTTTCAATGTGATCGGATTTTCCTTCGAAAATTCGACGGTGGTTTCGGTTTGTGCAGAAGGAGCAAAACCGGACAGAACGATTGCAGAGAGCAATAAGACAAAGGTAATAACAGCAGTTTTTTTCATGATATTCCTCATTATTTGTAAAATTTCATTTTGTTCAGGGACAGTACCGGTCCTGTCTCCTGATAACTCTGAAGCGTCAACAGAGAAAACAAACAATCCAATCAGCGGATATTCCGCTTATCCATTCGCTTTGCGGCGCCATTCCCGAGAAGTTGAATAACTTCCACGATGATGACCAACAAAACAATGGTGACAAACATGACGTCGGACTTATAACGGTAGTAACCATAGCGGATCGCCAGGTCCCCCAAACCGCCGCCGCCGACTGCACCAGCCATCGCATAATACCCAACCAGGCTGATAATCGTGATCGAAATTCCACGAATGATTGAAGGCAGACTTTCCGGCAACAGGACTTTAAAAATGATTTGCCGGGAAGTAGCGCCCATGGATTGTGCCATTTCAATCAGTCCATTCTCCACTTCGATCAGCGATTGTTCGATCATGCGAGCCACAAACGGGGTCGCAGCGATCGTCAACGGAACAATCGTCGCGTTGGGTCCGATCGATGTTCCAACAACCAACCTTGTAAACGGGATCAGGGCAACCAACAGAATAATAAAAGGAATTGAACGCCCGATATTGATGATTCCGCCTAATACTTCATGTACAGGTCGATTAGGAGCGATTGAGCCGGGAGCGGTCACAACCACCAAAATTCCTAACGGCGTACCCAGAACGTAGGCAATAGATGTCGCCAAAAATGTTACATACAGCGTTTGCCAGGTTCCCAACACCAGCAAGTCTTTGAATTCGCTCAGCAGGTCGGCGATCGCTTGAAGAAACGATAATGACTCAGGCATAATTCCCCCGCGTTCCCCGCAGCAGCTGCCGGGTAATTTCCTTGCCCGGATTCAGCAAAACCTGTCCGATTTCGCCCTGCTCAACGATCCGGGTCTGATCGATCACCGCCACTTTGTTGCAGATCTTTTTCACGATCTCAATCTCATGCGTAATCATAATAATGGTGACGCGCAATTTCTGATTGATATCCCATAACAAATCCAGAATCTGATTCGTCGTCAACGAATCCAAAGCCGAGGTCGGTTCATCACAGAGCAGAATTTTCGGGGTGTTCGCCAGTGCCCGCGCAATGGAGACGCGCTGCCGCTGTCCGCCGGATAACTGGGAGGGATAGTTGTGGGCTTTTTCGCTGATGCTGACCAGATCCATCAGCTCAGCGACCCGCGTCTGAATTTTTTCTTTCGGCACGCCGGCAACTTCCAATGGAAACGCAATGTTGCGCTCCACGTTCCGCTGCATTAACAAATTTGGCGTCTGAAATATCATCCCAATTTCCCGTCTCAATGCTAATAAATCCGATCCGGTCAGGCGGACATTCTCTTGAGGATCTTCAGCCTCTTCCGCCTTTTTTCTCATTTTCCGAAAAATGCACTGTCCTTCGATCACGATCTCCCCGTAGGTCGGTTCTTCCAGCAGGTTGATGCAGCGAACCAATGTGCTTTTTCCCGCACCACTCATCCCGATGATTCCGTAAATATCTTCTGCCTCGACATGAAGTGAAACATCTTCCAACGCTTTGAAGTGTCCACTTTCTGTTTTAAAAACCTTATACAAATTCTGGATTTTTATCACTACATTCTTCTCCGGAGATTTTTTCGTTTGAAGAACTCGATCGGCATTGATTATTATCAAAAAAAAGAGGCTCTTTTTATTACAAAAGAGCCTCACGAATCATCAGGAGAATATTAACCAATAAATACCGATTGTGGATACGCAAAGCTCAGCGACCGCCCTGTTTGGCGGCTGCACATCAACATTCCGTACCCGTTCCTCGAATAATTCAACATGAGTATAGTGTATTCGGATTTTCTCAGCCGGTCAAGATACGTTTTTCAAACGTATGACAGCAATTTCCTCCCAAAATTCTCCTTTCATTCTGAAAACAGATCTTCTCCCTCAATAGTGAAAATCCAGGGGCCATAGACGATACCCGCTTGTATATCCCGCAGGATCTGATTGGCTTCCTGCTGTGTTGCCTTTTGGGAATCGTACGAAACAAGATTGAAAGCGAATTGGCTGCTCGTCCATTCGCTTAGCGGTTGGACATCGTCACACGTCGCCTGGATCCCGGCGGTTTGCGCTGCCGGGCTGGTTTTCACCCGATAGAGAAAATTCTCGCAGGTGCCCATTCCCTCACGCGGAAGTGTAAAAATATGACGGAACCGGATCATAAGCGGGAAAGTGATTTTCTGGTCAGCTGGAATCAAATAATAGAAGCGTTTACAATCTTCACCCATCTTTTTCCCGTCGGCCTGGATTTCGACCCGGTGATCATAAAGCGAATTGATTGAAATAGCATTTGTTTCTCCAAATTCAAAGCCGTCCGTAAGGTCCGCATACAGAAACCATTCCCCGTCGTCCGGTTTGGTAAAACAGGCGTCAACCACAACATTCCGGTAAGGCAGGGGTTCGGCTGTCGGGTTTTCGGTGAAATTAGCCATTTCTTGATCCCCATAGCCAATTCGCGTGATTTCTACCGTAATATCGCTCACCGTCTGGCTGAGCAACGCCGAGTCCGCCGGCTTCGGCATATCCGGCAATATGGTGGGCAGCGCAGCCTGCGCGCTGACGCCATGCCCCCCACTGACTGCACATAGAATGACAAAAAACAATAGTTTGTAGATCCATCGTTGCATATGAAGTCTCATTTTAATTTCCTCCTTCAGCTAAGAAATCGATATTAGAACGTATATCCGCATTCAGTTTCACTTACATCAATCGGCACAGGGATCGGCCCTGTACTTGCGACTCTTCCACATGCTCTGGCCTGTCTCGCAGATGGGCCGATCATACGTGAATATAACATATCATAATTCAACATTGGCGTCGGGGATACACTTGCTGAGCATAAAAACGCAATCCGTTGCTCTGTTTTTTACCATGGGAAGCATGGTAAAAAACAGAGCAACGGATTGCGGTCCGGGAAAATAGAAGGCTTTGTCCGGCGGATCTATTTAACTGCCTACCGATTCCGGTCCTTGATCGAAGCAAACACACTTTGAAGGATAATGAAGAAAGCCAGCAAAAGCGAAATCACAATTCTTGTCCACCAGGAAGAAAGCGTCCCCTGCGTGGTAATAAACGATTCGATCGTTCCCTTAATCAACACCCCGAAAAGTGAGCCGATCACATTCCCGACGCCGCCCGTCAGCAATGTCCCGCCGATGACAGCCGAAGCGATCGCCTCCATCTCAAACCCGCGGGCCTGTTCAACAAAGCCCGCATTGGTATTGAAACAAAAGAGAATACCGCCCAGCGTCGCCAGGAAACCGTTCAGAATATAAGCCTTCAGTTTCGTGTTGCGAACGTTCAGCCCCATCAACAGCGCCGATTGTTCGTTTCCCCCCACCGCATAAATAGCGCGGCCAAATTTTGTATATTTCAGCACCACAAAGAAAACCAGCAGGACAATCAATGCAATAATCACCGATGGATAAATAAACGGCGTGATCAGCTTACCCTTTTTGTTCAGTGTGGCGAGAAACGGAAAATAGATCTTGAATTGGGAAATTTTCATAAAGGTGGCGTTCGTGATATTGATCATGGCCGAGCT
>CALCQT010000322.1 GCA_937894825.1 uncultured Anaerolineaceae bacterium | reverse complement strand
CGGATAACAAAACGCCTTTCAGGTGGAATGAAAAAGAAGCTGGCTTTGGCTTGCAGTTTGATCCATGAACCGGATTTGGTCGCGCTGGATGAACCGACATTGGGTGTGGATCCCGTCAGCCGCCGCGAATTTTGGGCATTGCTCAGTTTGCTGCGTGCGGAAAAGGGTATGACGATCTTTGTTTGCACTCCGTACATGGACGAAGCGGAACGTTGCGAGCGAATCGGATTGATGTATAAAGGGAGAATCATCATAGATGCACCTCCCACGGAAATTAAGAAAAAAGTATCAGGTGATCTGTTGGAAATCCATCCGGAACCAGGCAAATTTAATGAAGCTATGACGGCTGTACAAAAAATGGATGGTGTGTTGGAAGTACAGACCTATGGCGCATTGGTGCATGTTTTTGTGGACGGTGCGGAACAACGGAAAAATGAAATCAAGAGCCAGTTGAATGAAAAAGGGATTCTGCTGGAGGATGGGATTCGGAAAATTGAGCCCCGAATGGAAGAAGTTTTCATCAGCCTGGTCAATCGACAGGAATCAACCCGGGAGGTATCGTGAAGACATATCAAAATCCCATCGAAGTTGAACACCTGACACGCCGTTTCAACGATTTTGATGCGGTAGACGATGTTTCTTTTCATGTCGAAACCGGCGAAGTGTTTGGCTGGCTTGGACCTAACGGCGCTGGGAAGACGACAACGATCCGAATGATGTTGGGACTGATGTCTCCGACGGATGGAAAGATCCGTATATTGGGCTATGATCCGGTTACGGAAAGCCGTGAAATCCATAAATCTGTCGGATACATGTCTCAGCAGTTCACATTGTATAACAACCTGACCGCTATCGAAAATATCCGGTTTTATGGAAAGGCTTACGGACTGAAGAATGGGGATTTGGCCGTTCGTGCGGAAGAGATCCTGGAGATGGCCGGCCTGGCGAATAATTTCCGTCGATTGACCGGAACGCTTTCCGGCGGTTGGAGACAACGATTGGCGCTCGGATGTGCAATCGTTCATCACCCAAAGCTGATCTTTCTGGACGAACCCACCGCGGGTGTGGATCCGGTCAGCCGCAGAGATTTTTGGCGTTTGATCTATTCGCTGTCTGAGAGCGGAACAACGATTCTTGTCACGACACACTATATGGACGAGGCAGAGCTCTGTCAGCGAATTGGTCTAATGAATAAAGGCCGGCTGATTGCGATTGGAACGCCGCCGGAATTGAAAAAAACGCAGATGCGAGGACAAGTGTTGGAAATCAGTACGGATGATCCCGGAAAGACGTTAATCCTGCTGCAGTCTGTTAAGGACGACGAGACAATCCCGTTGGAGGATGTCGCGTTGTATGGTGCGCAGGTGCATGCGGTCGTTTCTGACGCGGGAGGTCAAGTAGACGCAATTCGTGCTCTTCTTGAAAGTCACCAAGTAAAGATAAACGGGATCGAATGGATCAAACCATCGCTGGATGACGTATTTATTTCTTCCGTCTCAAGCGTGAAGTGATGACATGAGAAATAAAAATAATTAATAGCTTAAGCAAAAATAAAAATGGAGATTATTGTGAATAAGAAAATTTTTACTATCGTATTCCTACTTTGTGTAATTGTTAGTTTGACCGCGTGTTCGACAGGTGGGATCTCTATCAGTCTTCCGAATGAGAAAAGTGGTGAGCTTACCGCTTCAGGAACGATTGATACGGATACGATTCGTGTCGCGTCCGAAGTGGGTGGTCATGTTATGGCTGCATCTTTTGAAAAAGGTGATAACGTAAGGACAGGAGACGTTATGTTCGAAATCGACGATGCACTGTTGCAGACAAAATATGAACAGGCGCAGGCGCAAATCGCCCAAGCCGAAGCTACGATCAAGCTGGCGCAACAGAGTCTTGAAAGTGCAAATGTGCAATACCAAGCAGCCCTTGAAGCAAACCGGAAACAAAATCTTTCAGTTGAATCAAGCCGTTGGAGTCAAACTGAATCTGCTAACGCTGAACTGCCGAATTGGTATTTTGAGAAGAATGAATTGATCCGCTCGATTGATAAAGAGGTCGAGGAAGCGCAGGAAGCTCTCGAAGCCGAACAAAAATCCCTGGCCGATACGTTGGAAAAGGCAAGTAATAAAGATTTTGTCCAGGCTGAGATGCGCGTGAACGAGGCGCAAACGGCATTCGATGTTGTTGATAAAACATTGACACAGGCAAAGAACAGCAAGGGTATGGACAAGGCTGTTTTGGAAGACGCAGCGCAAAAGCAATATGATGAAGCAAAAACAGCACTGAAAGCTGCTCAGAAAACCTACAATGCAATGTTGACCGGGTCTGCAGCGGATGACGTCAAAGAAGCGCGGGCCAGAGTGGCAGCCGCCCGGGCACGATTGGAAAACGCTCAGGATCAACAGAATTCGCTTTTGACACGGGATGAGAGTCTGCAGGTTAAATCGGCCCGAATCTCAGTTTTGACCGCGGAAGCAAATCTGGATCAAGCCAAAGCTGCCTTGGAAATTGCGCAAGCAGGGCTGCATGAAATAGAAGTTACGCTTCAGAAACTTACCGTGACCGCTCCCACCGAAGGGATTGTCCTCTCAAATCCAGTTAAACCAGGTGAAATCGTTTCAGCGGGTGTTACAGTTTATGAAATCGGTAACTTGGATGAAGTGACCCTGACAGTTTACGTGACTGAGGATCAATTCGGGAAAATTAATCTTGGTGACAAGGCAAGGGTAACTGTGGATTCCTTCCCGGGTGAAACCTTTATGGGAGAAGTGATCTATATTTCGGATCAAGCGGAATACACACCCCGCAATATTCAAACGGTTGAAAGCCGCAGCACAACAGTTTATGCTGTTGAGATTCAACTGCAGAATCAGGGGCAACGTCTCAAGGCAGGAATGCCTGCTGACGCTATAATTGATTAGTTCTGGCTTCCTTGGACAAATAATAGGGTTGGAGATGGCGCTTCCGCTTGCTTTTCCATAATCACTGCACTGCACGAAATGTGCAGACAAAAATGGAAATGGTAGAACGTCTTCCCAGAATCGAAATACTGAAAGAATGGCCTGTAATCTACTGGATTTGTTTATAGAGTTGGCCATCCTTTCAGTATTACTCGTTGACCTCACCGCAGAAAGGCCGCCAGGACCAGTTTCAGTTCCGCCTTTGTCCTTTCGGTGACGTTGTAATTGCCGTCATGCAGACACCAGTCAATCAACCCGCCGCGCACATGGCGAATTAAGAGATCGGCAATCCGGTCGGGATCGGTTGTGTTCGTCAACAACGCTTCCTGCTGCGCTTTCTCCACATATTTGCGGACTGTTTTGTAATACAGACGTCCGGTATCGATAGCGCCGATCCCCTTTTCTTTCAAAAGCGCACGGTAATATTCGCGCATCAAATGAACCCCGATATCTTCGGTGAAGGCGGTTTGATCCACCAATACAGCCGTCACCGCATCCACGGCGTTCATCGCGTCGTATCGTCGGAATGCCTCAATGTCGAGTGTATCATCGAAATAAATGAAAGATTCGTTTAATAGCGCGTCCTTATTGGAAAAATGATGATAGAACGCGCCGATGGAGAAACCGGCCTTTTGGCAGATCGCGCGGATGGTCGTTTTCTCATAACCATTTTCGATCACCAATTCCCGCGCTGCATCCAACAGGGCCTTTTTGCTTTTTTCGGATTTCCCAAGCTGTGCTGATACCATTGGGTAATTCCCCCCCCCTAACCCAAAAGATGAGGTGTGTTTTCACCCCGACAGAAATATTTTCTCCGCAATATCGATCTATGGATATGCTGTCTTTCACCAGGATGAAAGACAGCATATCTGTTTTCGCGAGAGAGGATTCTTCTTACTCTACGACGACCGTCCCGTTTGGTTCAATCCGGATCGTCATCCCGCTTTCCACATACGACAGGAATACATCCCCTAACCGGTCGATGGTCGGCATAGGATCATCCGTCCACACGCCGGCCAGGATCGAGCCGGCTGCAGCCAGACTGTCGATCGCCTGAGAGAACAAAAGGCAGGCGGGGTGCTGGTTCAGCTTCACGGCGCAATAGAACACCATGCCGCCGGTTGTGCTGCCGATAGTCTGCGGCATGCAGAGCGCCTTTTGATGCATTGCTTTCCCGAAAAGGTCGGGGTTATTCTGATCGGAACATTTGGCTTGTTTATCCCCGAACATCAGCGCTTTCTGAAAAGAAGCCAGTGTATTGAATCCATTTTTGGACACCAGCGCTTCAGCTTTTGCGGTCCCCGGAACGACGACGCGACCCTGAAATTTTCTCATGATTTCCCACTCCCTGGACAAGCTGTTCGAGTATTTCCGTATCGGTATGGTAACGTGCGGTTGTATAGGTGCGCAATTTGTTGCTGTTCGTAATGACCGGCATTTTTCCGCATAACGGATTATTCATGTACATCAGCGGGCAGATGCTGGACACGACAGCGCCGCAGCTGACGAGCGCGTTATATTCGGAGGTTTTTTCAAAGGCAGCTTTGACAGCCGGTGCAGTCGTGAAAACGACCGGGATGGCCACTTTTTCCCGATTCTCTCTTTCCAGCGCTGCCGGGAGCGTTTGTCCCCAGTTTTTCAACTGTTGATGCGACAGATGCGGGCAACCGACAAAGCATAACTTGGGTTTCGCCTCCGGATTTTTCCAAATCAGCGGATAGCCGGAACGGATCCGGGCCAGTTCAGCGTCATCAATCCGATAAACTTTTGCGTTCGGATGAATCAGTGCGCTGCCGAGTTTTTTGGCTTCCGGCGTCAGATTTTCCACATGATAGAGCCCGACCGCGCCGTTGGAGGCGGTTGCAGCGCCCATATCCTTCAGATAATCACAGGCATCCTGATTCAATTCCGTTCCGATCCAGCGTTCCAGTCCCTTGATATAGGGCACTGCTTCCATCACCTTCATACCGATGGCGCTGCCCAGCACCTGTGCTTCGGGTTTTTCAGCGGTCTCAACTTCAATGATCCAGCTCGCCTGCCGGCCTTCATCGGTCAGCAGCCCAAAGTAGGGCACATAACCGGCGATGCTACCGAACAGTTCAATGATGCCGGAATTGCGGTTGCAGCGGGCACCCAATACACTATTCGCGTAGACCACGGCGCTGCTCTCGGCCCAGCTGAGCACGTCGCCTTCCCGCGGCTTGTTTCCCACCTCATCCATGTAACAGGTGCAGGTGAAGGCATCGTAAGACATGATGCCGAGTTTTTTCAACTGGGTCTCATAAGCCGTCTGTTTCGAATACATTACTTTGAAAAAGATGTTCTGCAGCAGGTTCGCAGGCACATTTTTATCCAGCGGCCGGGGATCGACGCTGAAAGGCTGCCCGGAAAGCGCGCCGCCTTCAATCAGCTCATCCATCAATTCATAGACCGGTTTCATGACCGAGAGGCCGAAGCTGGTGACCAGATGTCCCTTTTCGCCGCTGACCGGCACCAGTTTCTCCGCACCGAAACATTCGCCGTACATGACCAGCGTTTTCATGACTTTGGTCTGGACCGGACCTTTTTCACCATCCAGAACAGCCTGTTGTTCTTTCGTCAGTATCATTGCCATTTTGTCCCTCCTCTAAATTGTGATCCCGAGCCGGTAGGCCGCGCGCACCGCTTCCAGAATCCTGCCTGGCGCGAAGCTGTCGCCGATGTTGTAAATTTCCGGGGCACTGCGCTGCTTTAAGGTTTCAAAATACAGGCTGTCATCTGACTTTCCGCCGGCGGCAAGCACAACCAGATCCGCATCCAGCAGTTCGTCCCGCCATTCTTCGCCAACTTTTGGCGCAAGCGGATTATGGATATTTTCAGGCAGGATCGGAGCCCAGGTGTTGAACGGATTGGGTACATTTTTATGGACGTTGCGGCGGATTTTAACCTTGCCGTTTTCAAACCCGGACACCCGAGTCATATTCAGCATGCTTGCGCCTTTTGCTTTCAACGCGTACAGCAGGTGGGTGCGGTTGGCGGTGCACACGCCATTCATGAAATGCGGCAGCATTTCGATGACCGTGACGGAGCAGTCATGTTCATAAGCTAACCATTGCGCCATCTCACAACCGACCACGCCGCCGCCGACAATTACGATGTTCTTTGCATCACCCAGTTTGCCGGGATTGGTGAACAGATCCACGGCCTGGATGGTATTGGCAGTCTCGATGCCGGGTACGGGCGGAACCGCATTTTTCGTTCCGACGGCAACCACAACTGCGTCATATCCTTTTTGACTGATATTTTCCGGGTTCGCTTTTGTCTCGGGATAATAATGGAAATTATCTCCTGCCTGGGCTTCTTCAACCAGATGCTCCAGATAGAGCCGGTAGTTGTCGACGTCGAATTTTATTTTTGCTACCGATCCGGCGATGATCCGGCCGCCGATTTTTGCGCTTTTTTCATAAAGATCGACGGTATGGCCGCGCTGGGCTGCCGTGACGGCTGTGATCACCCCGCCGGGACCGCCGCCGATGACGGCGATTTTCTTTTTCTGAGCCGCCGGAGCCGGAATTTCAGGAATCTGAGATTCAAAACTGGATCGGGGATTGACCGCGCACTGCGGATGTCCGGCTTCCACAAACTCATTCAGGCAGCCCTCCTGGCAGCCGATGCAGGGGCGGATGTCCCGGACCTGACCGGCGTAAGCCTTGTTGGCCCATTCCGGATCCGCCAACAGCGGCCGCCCCAGCATGACCATGTCGCAGTCGCCGTCCTGCAGCGCTTTTTCGGCAATATCCGGATAGCCGAGTTTGCCGACGCCCACGATGGGAACCGGTACGCCCGCATTGGAAAGGATACCCTTCTCCGCGAAGTGCTCCTTCACGACGCGCGACACTTCCAGAAAACAGCCGGCCGGCATGCTGGAGGGCGGATGCGGAAGCCACCAGTTATCGTAGCAGCCGAGGTCCACGTCAAAGATGTCCACACCGGCTTTGACCAGTGCGTCCATGTACTCGAGCGTCATGGCGACGGTGCGTCCGTTTTTAAATTTTTTCAGATAGGTGCTGTTCAGGACCGATTCGTCATAGCATTCTTCCAGCGGCAGCGACAGGTCGATCCGATACATGATCGGATAATGCGGTCCGACGCGCTTGCGGATCTCTTCCACCATATCAAGTCCGAAGCGCTGCCAATCCACAAAATGTCCGAGTTTGCGCCGGTTAAATGCGGGGTTGGTCATCTGTTCGATCAGGTACCCTTCATGGCCGTGCAGATATACTCCGTCCAGACCCATGGCATGCGCATCTGCGGATGCCTGTCCGGTATTTTTGATGATTTTTTTCAGCTGTCCATCCGTGAACGGCAACGAAGGAATGGCCGAAATATAAAAATTGGGATTCAGCGAAGCTGATTGAGGAAACTTATATTGCGTGAGCAAACATTGCGGGTTGCCGACCCGTCCGAGACCCGCAGTAAGCTGAATGAAAATCTTTGAGCCAAAAGCATGGACCCCTTGCGCCAGGTCACGCCAACCGGAATATACAGTGCGACTGCGGTCGATGCGCGGGAAATAGGAGAGTTTCCCCAGTTCGGTCACGGTCGCATCGATCCCGTGACTGACAGGGATCAGACCGGTGGTAAGCAGACCGGTTCCGCCTTTGGCACGGGCAAAGAAATATTGCAGCATCATGTCGTTGGGGCGCCCGGTCTCTTCGCACATATCGATGTTGCCCATCGGCGCCATCACGATACGATTTTTGACCGTCATACGGTTGATTCGGATCGGAGAAAACAAGTTGTCATACGGATAACGTTCCTGTGTCATCCTTCCGGTCCCGCCGGCACAGTTCTCTGTTCCGGTTTCCTGGCCTGGCCAGTTGTTATAACTGTCCACAAGCCTTTGTACCAATACGTCCTTACCCATATTTTCCTCTTCTCAATCAGCAATTCGAAATAAGAAAATTTTCTCCGAATAAAAAGCGGAAGGAATTCTCCTCATATCTCGAATTACCGCTTCTCGATGATTACCGAACATCGTTCGGTTTTGATTGTTATAATTATAACAATTTGCGATTGTGATGTCAATCACGAATTGCGTCTGACTTTTTCCTCGTAAATACTTGTTTTACATCCTGTTGATCTTTTCTTTACAGGAATTAATCAATGCGATCAACAGGTTTACGCGTAAATCTGTCACGGAGCATATTTGACATCTGGTGTTTTTTCATTACAATATGCTAATTTAAACTTGGCGAACTCAGAAATCTGCTACCGTCAACTTTCCCAAGATTAAATTAGGCCGAACGCCTTTTTGAACGAAATATTATTACCTGTTTACGCACTTGGAGGTCTTCGTATGGAACGCTCTGATTCTTTTCGCATGGGTAAAACTCGATCATTTGGATCTATAAAACCCGATAACGACAAACACCCGTGGAAGACTGTCCATATACTCTGTGTCAATGATTTTCATGCCGCTCTTCGTGAAAGCAACCGGGCGGCCGGCAGTGCGAAACTGGTTGCGGCAATAAAAGCGTTTAAAGCACAAAACCCCGATACGATCGTTGTTTTTGGCGGGGATAATTATTTTACTAACCCGATTTCCGAGTATTTCCATGGTGACCCTGTTACGCATACAATGCGTGAACTGCAGACCGTCGCTTCTGCCATCGGAAATCACGAATTCTATTATTCGGCGGAGCAACTAATGCGTTGGCAGTCTGAAGGCGGTTTCGTCTTTCTTGGTGCCAATATTCATTCCAGGGCCACGGGAGATATAGCTGATTTTGCCCATCCCTATTGGATGGGTCAACAGAATGGGATCAAAATCGCGTTGATTGGGTTGGTGACGAGCGAGACCATCGATCGGGATAACTTTGCCCCTGGAATGGATCAGTATCGGATCTCCGACGGAACGGAAAGCGCAAAGTATTGGATCCAGTATCTGCGGGACGGTCAGGATCCGCTTGGCAAACCCGACGTAATCATCGCATTGACGCATTACGGCCTGCGCTTCTTGCCGGATGGAACGCCTTATGGCCCTGAATTGATCGATTTGTGTCGGTCGGCAGAGGGAATCGAGGGGGCTTTTTCGGCGCACTGGCATCAATTCATAAACACCCATGTTCATGGTGTTCCTGTCGCGTCCGGCGGCAGTTCCGGACGGGGATTTTCAACCTTATCCATCCGCATAGCGGAAGATGAGAGGATCATTGACATTATCCCGGATACCATGGACTTGATGCCGGATCGTCTGGCCCTGCCGGAAGACCCATTCATGAAACGGATACTGCAAAATTATTGGCAACGATGTGAGTCTGAGATGAACCGGGTGATCGGATATGCGGAGGTGGATATTGTTCACCGGGATCCGGTCTCTGATGCAATCAGTCCCGAAGGTACTGCGCTTTCTTTGCTTGTCACCCGGGTGATGATGGAGACGGGGAATTACCGGGCAGCGCTTTTTTACTCCGGACGGATCGGCAGTGGCTTTAAAAAAGGCCCGATACCCTGGTATGACTTTTGTGAAACAGTATTATTTGCGAACCGGCTTGTCGCCATGAAACTTAGCGGCAGTGATTTGTTGCGGAATATTGAGGTTGGACTTACGACGCTCAAAGGTGAGGGCGCGTCTCCGTTGGCAATTAACGGTGTTTTGGTCGACGCGGATATTACCCAACCCTATGGGCGGCGGCTGGTTCACGCGGTTTTTGCCGATCACACGGCAATTCATAAAGATGCGTTTTATGATGTCATTGTCGACGGATTTCTGGCAGGGAGCCCTTTCGAATACGATTTTTCCGGTGGGCGGGATAAAGTTTTGTTGAACGCGAATGTTCGTGATTTGCTTTATCAAAAAATTCTTCAGGAAAAGAATATTTCCGGTGAACAGCCGGACAATATTCGGCTTGTTCGCCATGATAAGAAAGGATTGAACTGATGGAGGTTCGTTTTGAGTCTGTTACAAAAAAGTTTCCGATGAAGAAGGGTGAAATAACCGCCGTGAACCGGTTGGATCTGACCATCGACTCTGGGAAACTGGTCGGGCTGCTCGGGCCCTCCGGCTGCGGCAAATCCACCTGTCTCTTCATGATCGCAGGCGTCTGTCAGCCCACCTCCGGAAAACTCTGGTTTGATGACCGGGATGTTACGACGCTGTCGCCAGAGAAGCGCGGGGTGGGGATGGTTTTTCAGAATTATGCTTTATACCCGCATCTGACGGTCAAGCAGAATATCGAATTTCCACTGGTGAATTCGAAAGAGATCCGAAAACAGCTCGAAACGAAGCTGGCGATTCACAACAAAACCGGGAACGGTAAAACGAAACTGAAAGAATTTGTACAGCAAGAGGTCCTTCGAACCGCACGGTTGGTGGAAATTGAGGATTGCCTCGACAGAAAACCCTTCGAACTGTCCGGCGGTCAGCAGCAACGTGTCGCCATCGCGCGGACCATTGTGAAACAACCTTCGATCCTTTTGCTGGACGAACCGCTTTCCAACCTTGACGCACGGCTGCGTGTTCAAACCCGAGAGGAGATCCGGCGGATCCAGCAGATGACCGGCATCACGACTGTTTTCGTGACACATGACCAGGAAGAAGCGCTGAACATTTGTGACGAGATTGCGATCATGAAAAAAGGCATTCTTCAGCAGTTCGGAAACCCACAAGCTGTCTATGATTATCCCGCTAATCGCTTCACCGCCGGGTTTTTAGGCGGGACCCCCATCAACATGCTTGACGGCGAAATCAGCGACGGCAAATTTATCGCCGGAGGGCAGGTGATTCTCCCGGATGTCCCGATCGCGGATCAGCCGGTCACGGCTGGCTTCAGACCGGAAAATCTGTATGTTTCAGAAAATGGAACGCCGCGGTTCAATCTTGAAGTCGTCGAGATGTACCGGCATGGCGGAATCACGGTCGTCACAACGAAATTCGATGCAGATAACGCGATCCGGCTGGTGAAAGAACGAAGCGACAACATGACCATTGGCGACCGGCTGATGGTGACTGTGGCTCCCGGCATGCTTTATTTGTTCGATTCCAACGGAGCAAAAATATGGCAGCAATGAAACGGGATCGTAACCCATTGAGCGATGACCGCAAGGCTTACTTCTATCTTCTTCCGGCTTTTGTCTTGCTGGTCATTTTCACGGTTTATCCGGTCATTAATACAATCATCACATCTGTGAAATTGGACTATCGCTTTCTGACCGGCGTCTATAATGGTTTTTCTTTCGGACATTACCTGGATATTCTTCGCGACAAAACTTTCCAACGGGCCTGCCTGAATACCGCATTCATCGCGTTTATTTGTGTACCCGCCTCATTGATTACCGCGCTTGTTACGGCGTTGCTGCTGAATTCGATCAAAGCGCTCAGAAATTTTCTGACCACACTGTATTACCTGCCGCAGGTAACCAATATCATCGCGGCCGGGATGGTGTTTGCCCTGTTGTTTCACACAAACTCCGGATTCATTAATCTGGTTCTGGGCTGGTTTGGCATGGATCCGGTCCCCTGGATCAGCGGCGTGGGGATTGCGGGTTCCGCGGACCTCTATACCCGTTCTTACATTCGTTGTCTGTTCATCTTGTTTATTTACTCGTTGTGGCAAGGGCTGTCGCTCAAGGTGATCCTGTTTCTGAGCGGATTGCAAAATATTAATCCGCAATATCGCCAGGCGGCAGAAATTGACGGAACGAGCCAGTGGAACATTTTTCGCAAAATAACTTTTCCGTTATTGTCCCCGGTAACGATGTATGTCTTGATCACCTCTGTGATTACGGCGCTCAAATCCTATGCGTCAGTAGTGGCTTTGTTCGGTGATTCCTATGGCCCGATCGGCGATAACTCCAAAATGATGATCACGATTGTCGGATATATTATCGATTCGCTTGGGGACTATTTGTCTCCGGGAGCGATCAGCAAGGCCAGCGCAGCTGCGTTCATTCTTCTGCTGATCATTGTTATTTTGACCGCGCTGCAGTTTTATTTCTCGAAAAAGTGGGTCCATTACAAATGAGAAAGACACTGATGAAGACTGTAAACTACTTTTTGCTGGCGGCGGTCGCTGTCATGGTGCTCATCCCCTTCTTTTGGATGCTGGGAACCGCTTTGAAAAGCGAAGCGGAAGCGCTCCATATTCCGCCGATGTTATTACCGAAGATATACCATTTTGACAACTTTGCCAAAGCGGTGCGGGCTGAGCCATTGATACGGTACTTTTTGAACACGCTGATTGTTTCCATTTTTGTCGTCCTGATCAGTACGGCAATCAGTGTTCTGTCCGCCTACGCTTTCGCACGGTTAACATTTCGCGGGCGGGATTTTCTTTTCGCTGTCGTCCTGATTGCGGTGATGCTGCCGCAGGAAATTATGATCATTACGAATTTCATGACGATCGCAAAACTGAAATGGCTTAATACCTTTCGGGCATTGATTCTTCCGTATTGCGTGAACGCTTTCAATATTTTCCTGTTGCGGCAGACGATGAAACAGATCCCGGAAGATTTGTATATCGCCGCCAGGATCGATGGACTGGGCAATTTCAGATATCTCTGGAAAGTGGTGCTGCCGGTCGCCAAACCGACGATTCTTACGACCATGCTGCTTTCGATGATCTGGATTTGGGACACGTACGCATGGCCGAATCTGGTCACGACGCAGGATAATCTGCGTTTGATTTCGAATGGGCTCAAAAACGCGTTTACAACGAGTACCGGCAGCATCCAGTACGAGCTGCAGATGGCGGCTGCGACACTCGTTACCATTCCATTAATTTTGATCTTTATCGCGCTGCGGAAATACATCTTTTCCGGAATTACCCGGGGAGGAATCAAGGGGTGAGAAATTTAGTTGGTTAACTCTGCTCGAAAGACAGAGATTTTTCTAGGAGAAAAAATGAAGATTAAGAATGTTGTGATTTATTGTTTATTGGTTATTGTATTGTTTGGCGTCATTCCGGTACAGGCGGTTTCTTCAGAGATCGAAGATGCTGCGCAAAAAGTTCTGACGGGTGAGGGTTCTGTGGAAATTTCCTTTTGGACCGGAACAGGACAGGCGAATTTCCCTTATCTGGAGGCGATGGTCAACGCTTTCCAGGAAGCCTATCCGAATATCTCGGTGGATTTTTCCAATCAGGGGCCGATCACTGAACTGATAGCCAAACTGACCCAAAATATCGTTTCGGGTACTACCCCGACCCTGTCCAATCTGAACGATCCGATCTTCCCGGAATATATTGCCAGTGAGGCCGTTGTTGATCTGTCCGACTATTATGATAGCCCGACAATTGGTTTTTCCGAAGAAGAGAAAACCGACTTCTTCGCCCCATATTTAGCGGAAGTGATTAGTTTGGGTGGCGAGGGAACGCTCTATGGTTTTCCTACCAACAAAAAAACCACCGATATTTTTGTCTATAACAAAACGTTCTTTGATGCCCATGGCTGGGAAGCGCCGGCAACCTGGGATCAGGTGGTTGAATACAGTAAAGTGATCTTTGAAGAAACCGGAAAACCCGGCTTCAGTTACGATACTTCTTACGGCGAAGCGGCGTTCAAAACCCTGTCCACGCAATGGGGCAGCGCATATGTAACCGCGGACGGTTTGATTGATATCAATAATCAGGCTTCACTGGATGCGCTGAATTTCTATCGTGAAAACATGGATCTGGGATATTTTACGCTGCCGGCTTTGATGCCGAGCGCCGGCGGAAATAACAGCAGCAACGGTTTTGTGATGGAAGAATGCTACATGTTTGTAGGCGCAGCGGCCGGCATTCAATACGCTGTGCCGAATGTGGCGTCCGGTCATCAGGATTTTGAAGTCGGCATCGCCCCGGTTCCGCAAAAGGACGCGGCGAATCCGGTGGCTTTCATGAAAGGCGAAAACTATGCCATCTTCTCCAACGCAACGCCGGAACAGCGTGTGGCGGGCTGGTTACTGATCAAATATCTGAGCGGCGCCGAACAGAACAGCGAATGGCTCATCAACACCGGCAACTTGCCTATCAGCCAGTCGATGGTAGCGGATGCGGCGTATCAGGCTTTCTTGACGTCTTCCGTCGATTCACCGTCTTACTATAAGGCGTCTGCTGTGAATGCCGCGCTTGAAATGATGGATTGGATGCGGTTTGACGTTGCTTTTGCTGAGGCAGGCCAGTTTGCTGAGGAGATTGGAAATATGTGGAAGAGCGTCATGATTGGCGGCGCCGATGTTGCCTCCACGCTTCAGGCGACTGCCGAGAAATTTGAATAATCCGGAGTGTGTTTTCGATTGTTGATTCCGACGATCGGAGCCTGACTTTTTGTTCTTTTATTGGTGAGAGCCTGTATCAGGTTCTCACCAATTTTTATGCCAAATTATTTAAGTGATTCTACTGCAGCCCGCTCGATGGCCAATCCTTTCGTATAGACAGTCATGAATGTCTTGAAACTTTCAATATCTGCCGCCTCTGGCGCGATGACTGAACCTTGCATCTCGGCAAAGACCTTCTCGTCCAGATAATGTTCAAGCGTTTCACCTTCATCTTTGCGGGTTGCATACGCTGCCAACAGTGAGATGCCCCAGGCGCCGCCTTCGCCGGCGGTTTCCATCACGGCGACGGGCGTTTCAAGCGCGGCCGCGGAGAGTTTCTGCCCGACTTCTTTCGTCTTATAGA
>CALCQT010000321.1 GCA_937894825.1 uncultured Anaerolineaceae bacterium | reverse complement strand
CGAATCGTCAGCGACGAGCTTGCGGCTTGAACCGGCGCAGCGGCGGCAAAAATGATCATCAGCCCCGCCAAAAGATACAAAAACGGGAGAAGTCCCGTATTACGTCTTAAAACATTTCGCCCGGCGATTGCCTGCGGCAGATGTTTACCATTCAAAAGAAGTTGCATGTTCCCCTCCAAAATTGCCAGACGCGGCCTGGCTTTCTGCTGTGCTGATCGATCCTCAACCTGCACAGTTAACCCGCCGTTTTTCATTCATTCATTCGGGGTTATGACTTTAAAGTTTTTTCGTTTGTTCAATGTTCGTTCAAAAGACGGCGGTCCAGCTTAATACACTTCAAATTATATTTGAGGACAATGAACACCAACGATAAATATTGTCTATACATTACACGGGAGTTAACATGACAAATTCATAGGCATCAAAAAGCGGGAGCGCATCGCGTAGCACGTGCGAAGTATGATGCACTCCCGCCAAATAATCTGAATTTTTATAAGCCGTGGCTTAGCGTTTATCGGATCCGCTCCAGTATGGTCAGAATCTCCTGGGGCGGCTCCGGCAGCTTTTCAACCAACACTGTTTCCATCGTGTCGGTCATCTGTTCGCCGCCATCAGGCAGGCGGTTGAATTGCTGTGCTTTGAACTGCTGCCCGCTCTCCTGATCCACCCAGACCCGGAAGCCTCTGGCAGGGAAAGCAATATTGCCTTCCATCCCGATGATATCCTCATACAACAGCGTGAACAACAGGCAGGATCCGCCATCTTCACAGGTCACTTCTTCACGCGAAACGGTGCCCTCCATGGCTGGCGCATCCGCCAGCGCCCGGCTCAGCATATCCAGAGAAAACGGACGCTTGGAACCGCCGAAAAAGCCACTGTCGCCGGTGGTATAGTTTACCGTGTAGTCACCCTTCGTTGCCGAGCGTTGAAGCAGGCGATCATCCTTGTCATAATCCATGCTGACTTCATTCAGAATCAATCCGCTGTCATCCGTTTCATACCAATGTTCGGAACGGATAAATTCAGGTGGATAATTTTGGCTTGCGGAAAGATCCGCCTGTCGTTCGGTAACCACATGAATCCAACCCGCTCCCTGCCGCAGCGGCGCTTCAAACTTTTGCGTCAGTTCCCGCACTTCGACCTGATAGGGATTGTCCGGATCCGGAGTATTTGTCGGCTGAGGTTCCCAGTAGGGGGGAATCGTAGGCGTCGGCTCCAGCGTGGGGGCAATCCTCTCGGTGGCGGCAGGCGGCTGCCATGCCAGCGGTGCGGGGGCAGCCACAGTGTAATAAACCCTTAACGCGGAAATCGTGAAAGGCTCCTTCGGAATGTCATGAAATGTCATCTCCGACATGATATTCTCTCCATGATATGCCGGCCCACCGCTTGAACCTGCCAGATTCGGGGTTGTATTAAAGAGCATCACTTCCGTAACGTTTTCCATCGATTCGATTTCAAACACCAGCGTGTCCGCGGCCGTCATGCTGGCGCCGACAACATGCAGCATAAAAGGGCCTGCCGGCAACGGTTCGTCCAATTCCCAAACGTCCCCCACCTGCGGATCCGGCCCCGGATCAAACAGAAATCCTGCATAATCCATCGGAAATTCTTCCAATATCGAGAACGTCCCTTCAGCATAAGGGAAGATGCCCACAGAAAGCGTCAGCGCTTCTGTTCCGCTGAAAGATGAAGTCCGAAAAATTTTTGTATTCATCCCATTCATCTCAGCGGGGGTAATATCGATCACTGGGTAAGGCAAGCCCGCTTCGTCAGTGAGTTGGGCGTGCCAAGGGCCACTGCCAAGCCACAGGGTTTCCCTGTCAAACTGCAGTGAAATCTGGAAGATCGTCCGGTCGCTGTAAGCTTCCACATTTTCCAGTGAAAAAGAAACTGTGCCGGGCTCAATCGTTTCCGCTGCCGCGGCGCCAAGCTCCGGGAACAAGACAAAACCCAGCATTAACACAAGAATAACCTGTCTCAAAAAGATATTTATACGCATCATACCCTCCATTTTCAATAAAATGTTGTCATCTATTGAACGAAATGGAGATAATAAAGTTCCTTTTTCCAAAAGAAATGATAATCATGGAACTGCTATACGATTTTTGGCGCGTTGCGCCAAAAATCGTATAGCAAAGCTGTCATCTCGACTCTCGAAGACGCCCTTGGGTGCCCGAAAGGGGCGTCACAGACGTCCCGTCGGCACCCAAGGGCGTCTTCGAGGTGGAGAGACCCTCAATGATTAATTCAGGTCTGATATTATCCAGGGCAAAGGAATATGAAAATTTCTTGCATTCTTTTTCGAAAAACCGTCCTCTGAAGAATATCAGCCCCCCGATAGTTTTTGAAGATGTCTCAGGCCCCGACGGAGCGCCAGGAGCGTTCCGTCGGGATTCGACATGACAAACTTGTTGCTCGATTTTTGCGCAATGCGCAAAAATCGAGCAACAGTTATTTAACAAGTAATAATACTTTTGACACCCACATCATAACTGGTTCATTGTTTTACTTTTAATATCCGTGTCATATGTGAAAGAGCGCCCCGGAATTTCCGGAGCACTCTCTATCATCGCTTTTATCAGCTAAAAACGGCAAAACGCTCAGCCGGCCTTCTCCACCGGCAAGCCCAGCGCGTCCGCGACGCCCTTGCCATAAGCCGGATCGGCCTTCAGACAGTTCCCGATGTGACGCAGCTTGATTTCATCCGGCGCGTCGCCCAGATTCCGGGCCGTGTTTTCAAACAGCACCTGCTGCTGTGCCGGAGTCATCAGGCGGAACAGCTTGCCGGGTTGGGTGTAATAATCATCGTCATCAGCCCGGAAATCCCAACGGTCCGCAGCACCTTCAAGCGCCAGCGGCGGTTCCTTGAATTCCGGCTGTTCCTGCCATTCGCCGTAACTGTTCGGTTCATAATGCAGCAGCGCGCCGTGATTGCCGTCCACTCGCATCTGCCCGTCACGATGGAAGCTGTGCACATCATTCTTCGGTGCGTTAACCGGAATTGAATGATGATTCACGCCCAGGCGATAGCGTTGCGCATCCCCGTAGGCAAAGAGCCGCCCCTGCAACATTTTATCCGGCGAGAAACCGATGCCGGGAACGATATTGGCCGGGTTGAAAGCCGCCTGTTCAACGTCCGCAAAGTAGTTTTCCGGATTGCGATTCAATTCCATCGTACCCACATCGATCAGCGGAAATTCGCCTTTGTACCAGACCTTGGTCAAGTCGAATGGATTATAGGGCATCTTTCGGGCCTGTTCTTCTGTCATCACCTGGATCTTCAGATCCCAGCGCGGGAAATCACCTGCCTCAATCGCATTAAACAAATCGCGCTGATGGCTTTCCCGGTCCTTGGCAACAACCGCTTCCGCTTCCGCATCCGTCAGGTTCTGAATGCCCTGCTGGCAAACCCAGTGAAATTTGACCCAAATCCGCTTGTTATCGGCATCAATCAGCGAATAGGTATGGCTGCCGAAACCGTGCATGTGGCGATAAGAAGAGGGAATACCGCGGTCGCTCATCGTGATGGTCACCTGATGCAGCGCTTCCGGCAGATTGCTCCAGAAATCCCAATTGTTCTTCGCGCTGCGCAGGTTCGTCTTCGGATCCCGCTTGACTGCATGATTCAGATCCGGGAACTTCAGCGGATCACGGAAAAAGAAAACCGGCGTATTATTCCCGACCAGATCCCAGTTGCCATCCTCAGTGTAGAATTTCACGGCAAAACCGCGAATATCGCGCTCGGCGTCCGCCGCACCGCGTTCACCGGCAACGGTCGAGAAACGGACAAAAAGGTCGGTTTTCTTGCCCACCTGCGAGAAAATCTTCGCCTTGGTATAGCGCGTGATATCGTGCGTGACGGTGAATGTACCGAAAGCACCGGATCCTTTGGCATGCATCCGGCGCTCCGGAATCACTTCCCGATCAAAATGGGCTAATTTTTCCAGATACCAAACATCCTGCAACAGCATCGGACCACGTGGACCGGCAGTAGCAGCATTTTGATTGTCCGGCACAGGGGCGCCGGCAACCGTCGTCAGTTTTTTCTTATCTTCTGCTTTCATCTGTATCCTCCATAATGATTTAAGTGACCTTATTAATAATACACAATATTCCGAGAAATGTTTGGAATATTAGTTTCAAATTAAAGTTTCAAACGATATCTCCCATAATGCAAAATGGATTCAGATCATTGATAAGATGCGATTCAATCCATGCATATGACTTTCAACATACAGCCATCCCTAACAAAACCGAACGAAACATGGATTGATATGGGTGTCAAAAGCATTGAACGCTTTGCCCTGTAGGGGAGCCCATCCCCGCCAGGGTGCTTCGCGATGGGCTCCTGTTGTGCCGAAGGCACAATCGCGCGGAGTGTTGGTCAGAATGGCGGGTCTCAATTTACACGAGAGGCGGATGCGCCTCTGGCGCACGGTGATCGCCCCTACAAAGACGCTCGGATAAAATGATTTTCATTCCCCAATGTGTAGCCTTCCGAATTCTACTTTTGACACTCATATCATGGATTCGTTCATTCCTTGTTTCTCATACGATCGAATGAAGCCTACAGCTATTATTTCAGAAATAACCTGTCAAAAAAGATACATCTTGAGACTAAGTAATACTTATAAATAATAATAGTAACTATTACCATTATAAACAAATCTATTCTGCCTGTCAAATCAAAATCATAAAAAAATACAAATTGGCCAGATGAGCAGGAAATCAAGGAGCGATACGATCAGAGAAAGAAGCACTGGTACGCAGTCAATCATCACTTTCCCGCGTACCAGGCGAATTCAAAAATCAACGCGAACGAATCCCAATCTTCAGAACAATTTTCTTCACCGGCTCGATCTCATCATTCATAACACCAGGCATGTGCGCGTCATCCGGGAACAGAATAAAGAAATTTCCCGGTGTAAGCGGAAAGAGATCTCCTTCGCCGGTCAGTTTCACGAAATCTTTTTGCTCATCATAGGATTCTGTGGTGAGCTTCTCCGTTAACGCCCAGCCAATCTTTTCACTCCCTGAGACCATGTACTGGACATCAATATATTTCCTGTGCGCCTCGAATTTGCAGTTCTCAATCGGTTTGGATTGGTAACTTTGAACCAGCACAAAATCTGTTTCATTCAAAGCATAACGTCCGTCCTCCAGATCACCGTCACGATG
>CALCQT010000320.1 GCA_937894825.1 uncultured Anaerolineaceae bacterium | reverse complement strand
ACTTTTTTGACGCCGGCATTCTTTGAATATTCAAAGACAACCGGACTGATGACAGCCGTCTCCCGGTAGCCGCCGGGCAACATAATGTAATCGCCCGCTTTGATCTCCGGCTGGGTCACATCCAAATTGTTACCCGGATATTGCAGAATATCCTTTACTTCCACCCGATATTTATCGGCAATTTTCTGAAGGACGTCATTTTCCTTCCATTCGTAATAAATACCGTCACCCGGCGGAATGATCAGCTCATCCCCAATGGAAATATTATGGGCGTCGTCAAAAAGCACATTGTAATTAGCCCACAACACCGTCTCCGGTTCCAGGCCAAATTCTTTTGCGATGCCAAATAAGGAATCACCCTTCTCAATGGTGTACGTTTGCGCACTGGTATTCCCGCGATCCGGTTTGACCGTATCCAAACGAATCGCACGGGACACGGAATCCGTCACAATCTCAGGAATTTCATTCAATTCGTCCGGAAGGGAGGGATCCTGCTCCGCCATTTCAGCGATTTGAGACCCGCCCCCGACGTTATTTGCAATATTTGCGGTACCGCGAATAAAAGGCGTCCGCTGTACCATCACCAGACCCATAAAAAAAACACTGCCCAGTGCAACAACCCATAAAAGAATTGGAATCCATACCGGTACTTGTTTCTGACCTTTTCCCGGTTTTATGGATTTAAAACTCACATACCCTCCGTCAAATTCTCCAGGAACTCATGGTTCGTCTTGGCCTTTGACATTCGTTGGATGATCGCTTCGGTAGCGACTGCCATATCCATACCCGCACCCTGCGGCGGCGGACTGATCATCTGCATGTACATGCGGCGCATCAGCCAAACACGCGGCAACAGATCCGGCCCCAACAACAAGTCCTCCCGCCGGGTACCCGACTTCTCGATATCGATCGCCGGGAAAATCCTGCGTTCCTGGAGTTTTCTGGAAAGATGGAGTTCCATGTTCCCGGTTCCCTTGAATTCTTCATAAACGACATCATCCAGTCTGGAACCGGTATCCACCAGGGCCGTGGCCAAAATTGTTAACGAACCACCTTCTTCTAAATTCCGCGCCGCACCGAAAAATCGTTTCGGCGGATACATCGCGGATGGATCCATCCCACCGGAAAGCGTCCGGCCGGACGGGTTTACTACCATATTATAAGCCCTTGCAAGGCGGGTGAGGCTGTCCAACAGGATGACTACATCCTTGCCCACTTCCACCAGCCGTTTGGCTCTCTCAAGCGTGATCTCAGAGGTTCGCACATGCTGGGACACCGGTTCGTCGAAAGTGGAGGCAACCACTTCCGCATCGACCGAACGGTCCATGTCAGTCACTTCCTCAGGCCGTTCACCGATCAGCGCAATAATCAAATGGATTTCAGGGTAGGAAGAGGAGATTGCGTTGGCAATCTGTTTCAAAATCGTGGTTTTCCCTGCCTTCGGCGGTGAGACGATCATTCCGCGTTGACCGCGCCCGATCGGCGCAATCAAATTGATCATCCGAGACGCCAAACTGGCATGATCATATTCAAGGTCGAAACGATTGTCCGGGAAAATCGGCGTCATGGATTCAAAGGTGGAGCGGGTTTTGGCCTGTTCCGGGGTCTGCCCGTTGATGGTCTCCACTTTCAGCAACCCATAGTGACGCTCCGATTCGCGCGGCGGGCGGACAACGCCAATAACTCTGTCTCCGCTCCTTAAATCATAGCGCCGTAACTGCGCTTGAGAGACATAAACATCCTCGGCGCAGAAATCCAATCCCTTCGTTCATAATCTCAAGAACGCCGCCGCGAATTTCAACACCCTCTTTTTCACCTTCGGCTTGGCGGATTCGAACGACCAGATTATCTTTTTTCATCCGTTGGCTGTTTCGAATGTCCAGCCCTTTGGCGATTTTCCGCAGGTCCGCTAACGCCAAATTATCTAATTCTTCTGTCTTCATGTTTATTTTCTATCCTGGGTCATGTAAAATTTAGAGCGTGAAACTCGACACTGCAGCATCACAGATCTAATAAGCATCAATAAATTAAAAGGTCCTTTTGAGTTTTCAATCCCACGCATCCGGTTTTCCAACCAGCCACGCATATCGCCGGACAATCAGAGGAGAAAAAGCCGACTTTTATTAATGATCGGAAAATGGAAGCGGTGCAATCCACCGTTTTTGCATATCAACTTGATTTCTTTCATTCAGAAATTTGAAAAAAAGGGAAACCTCTTTCAGCAGGCGGAATCCAACTTCCGAATTTCTGTACAAAAATCAGACCGGCAAATAATTGCCTTCGCTGCACAGGCAGTCATTAGGCTTACGAATTCAGAATTTTGTAAGATAGATACCTCTCGACGATAAACACATTTCATTTGTGCAGGAAACGATACGAATGCAATAAAACAAGGATTCGCTTTTCGACTGAATAATTTGATTATAGCATAATTTATTTTCAAAAATCAATACCGTCATAGAAAGTTGTTGATCCGTGACGTGTCATGCCGGTATTGCGGGAATTTATGATGCAATGACATCCCGTCCCGACTTTGGCACCTGTAAATAAAAAGAGTTTTGAGGAAAACTCTTTTTATTGATGGCTTATATCATTGTCTGATTGGGGTGTCAAAAGTAAAAAAACAGATCTGTCATGTCGACCACCGAAAGGGGCGTCGGCGCGAATGCTGCGCGATGCGCGGAACGCGCAGGCGTCCCGTCGGGTAGAGCTTTGCATTCACTTCGTTCGACATCCTCAATGATTATTTCGGGCCTGAAATTTTCCCGAGGACAATTATGTGAAAATTACCTTGCTCTGGAGGAAATCAGACCCCTGATGGATTTTGAGGTTCTCTCGCTCAAGGGTTCCCTTGAGTGTCGAGATGACAAACTTTTTGTTCTATATTTTTCGTGCAGTGCACGAAAAATATAGAACAACTTTCTCTCAGGAAAAATCTTTTTTACATCCGAATCTTCGCTTAAATCGCTTCCTCGAAGAATTGGCGGAAACGCAGATGTTCCGAGAGCGACGTGTCCCGCTGCGCAAAAACCGGCTGCCATTTCTTCAGCAACGCGCGATAATTTCTGGCTGCCTCTTTATTCTGGGCCTCGTTTTCTTTCTTTCGGCAAGGCAGCGGCCCGTACTGAATCAGCTGTGCATAAGGAGTATAAAGATTCAGCAGCCCCTGCCCGCCAAATTTCAGGCATAGATCCGCGTCATAGAAGCCAAACG
>CALCQT010000319.1 GCA_937894825.1 uncultured Anaerolineaceae bacterium | reverse complement strand
TTTTTCAGCCAGGAAAAGAAGAAAAAGAGGGTGGTAACCGCCCAGACCCAGCTGTATTGTCCCGGTCCGTTTTCTCCGGTGCAAGGGGCTGTGCGGCGGATGGCAACCAGCAGGCTGCGGTCTGCAGCGGAAGCCCGGCGCTGACTGTTCCAGGATCCGAGGAAAGCTTCCGGTGGGAATGTATACAAAATTTCGTTTTGCTCCTGGTCCGGCAGGATGCGTGCGTTTCCGCTGAACCAACCTGTGCTCATCCAAATCTGAACGGCCGAATCGGCTATCAGGACCTGAATATCCTGCATTTCTTCCTCGGTTGAAACGAGCGCATAAAGCGCTCCGGCTGTCTCAACATAAGGCAGCGGCAACTGCCGGCCATTGGCGGCGAATTGCAGCACCAGCCGTTTGCCGAACCCTGCCGGATAGGAATTCAGAATTTTGCCGAGGCCGGTTTTCCATATCCAGATTTCCGCGTTTCTGCCGAGTTTGCCGAGCAGCGTTTCACGGCTGATCTGCGGAAGGCGGATTCGGATGAACGGGCCGGAGGAGGATTCTTGTGTCATAATCGCGGTATTCCTAATTGTTCAGGCTAACTTTTCAGTCGCGCGTAAATGACTGCGGTACCGTCTGCGCCTTTCACTTCTTTGGTCTCAATTTCGTCCGGGTAAGCCTGGATCATGAGCGAAAGCTGTTTAAATCCAAAGGTCCTGGAGTCAAAACCGGGGTCGAGCTGTTGCAGATGGTGCCCCAGCGTTCCCAGAAATGCCCAGCCATTGTCGCGCACGGCCAGGTCAAAGGCATTGCGAAGCAGCGGTAATGGATCGGCGGAGATGGAATCCGTCTCGGTTGGGGCGGCTGCCGGTGTGACCGGAACCGCTTCTGTGGTCTTTGGAGACTTTTTCTTATGACTTCCGGAGCTGCTGCCGTTATTCTTGGAAATATCCTTGGGCACAAGATTCTCGGTATAAACAAATTGATCACAGGCATTGACGAAAGCCCGCGGGGTGGTCTTTTTCCCGATTCCCAGCACAAAAATGCCCTGTTCCCGGATGCGGGTGGCCAGCCGGGTATAGTCGCTGTCACTGGAAACCAGGCAGAAGGCGTCAACCGTGCCGGAATAAAAAATGTCCATCGCGTCAATGATCATCGCGCTGTCGGTTGCGTTCTTTCCGACCGTATACCGGAACTGTTGAATGGGCTGAATGGCGTGGATCTGGAGTACTTCTTTCCATCCGTTCATATTGGACGAGGTCCAGTCGCCGTAAATCCGGCGAATGGTGATGAGGCCGTACTTTGTTGTCTCCGCCAGTATTTTGTCGATCAGCGATGGCTGGGCGTTATCACCGTCAATCAGCATCGCGATCCGCTGGGTTGGTGTTACGTCCGTAATGTCTCGTATTGTAAAACTGCTGTTCTGCATGTCAAAGTCTTTTGCCATGGTTATTCCCCCCCGTGCAGCGTCTTTCGGTATCGAAAATATAGAAGGAAGACGCCGGTATCCTGTCAATATTACGTGAAGCGAAGAACCATAGAAGCGGCGGGGACGATTCTAAATTTTGTGTCCTCGCGTTTTCTACGGGATTGGATGCTCCCGTTTCCTCAATTATATTAGATAAAATGGTCCTGATGCCGCAATGATCAGGAATCCCGGATTTTAAATACTGTTAAAGATTGATTTCTTCCGCAATCTCCTGAATTCCACCTTATCGTGAATCTTTTCCACAAACGGAAAAAATCTTATACAATAGAGTTGGGATTGAATCCGGAATGTGGTTGCAGCGATTGGGGTAACGCCTCGTATATAAATGTGTCCGCTTTCAGACAGTTCCGGACAGAAAGCAAAAAACAGGCGTTCTTTCTTTTCGAAGGAATCGAAAGGACAGATCAAATTTTGAGTGGATAGGTATAAAAGGAGGATTTGATGCAGTTTGTTATGATTTTTTCGTTGATTATTGCCGTGTTTGCTGTAATGTTTTCGATGCAAAACACAGAATCAGTGGTCCTGCATTTCTTTGTTTGGACTTTTCGCAGTCCGTTGGCGGTGCTGCTGCTGATTTCGTTGACAATCGGAGCCATTCTGACCTCTCTTTTAACCATTCCGGGTTGGTTTAAGTCCAAACGGTTCAAGAGCCGCCACCAGAAAGAAATCGTGGAATTGGAAGACAGCCTGGCCAAATATCGTACCGACCTGATTGATACCCAAAACAAAAATAAAGATCTTCGCCAGAAAATCCTTGAATTGGAAGAAGCGACTGAAAAACTGGATAAAGCCCATCAGGATACGGATCGCGAGATCAATGATCTGCACGAAGCATTAAATAACGCGAATCTGACTCTTGAAGAGGCCGAGCAGGCAAAAAAAGAAGCTATCGAAGCGCGAGACGCGATGGACAAAGCGCTTTCAGAGATGGAAACGAAACTGGCCTCCCCCTTCTTCTCAGGCGCCGCACCTGTGACGGATATCCCACTGCAGGTACCTGCAGATGCCGAATCTGATGCCGATTCAGTATCCGATTTAGCTTCCGAATCCGATTTCGAAGGAACAACAGACGTCAGCAATGACAGTTTGGATGCAGCGGATGAAACAGATGAAACACTGCCGTCCGATACCGGTGAGAAATCCGCTAATCAGGATAAATATTCGTTCGGATCACTTTTTTCGAAAAAATATGGCGATGAGGCGGATAAGGATCCGCATTCCTTTCAATAGTTTTTTTCGCTAAGGCAGGGTGAAAAATGGTCGTAAAAAAGGCCGTTAAATTTTTGATCGTCGTTTTATCCGGATTGGCTGTTATGATGGCAGCCAGCTTCACTGTCCTGGCGCAGGAAACAGATGAAGCGCGGAATACGCTTGCGGAAGATATTTTTTGGTCGCCGGATTCGGAATATCTCATTATTACCGGGCAAAACTGGTATAAGAAACTCCCGGCGCCGGGACAGAATCCGTGGCTCGGTTTTCAAACCGTTCGCGAAAATCAATTTTTCGGCGGATATTGCGCTGAGACCAACGTAGCGGCAGTGTTGGAAGACGGAAAAAATGTTTTGCTGTACGATGCCGGCACGCTGGCGCTGAAGCACACGATTTCGCTTGATTTTTTGGCACAGACCAGCGCCTGCTCGCCGGACGGCCGGACGCTGCTGATTTCTTCCGCGGATGACCTGGCGGCGTATTTGTACGATTCGGAAACCGGCGAACATCTGCAGACGTTAACCGGCTATTCGACGGCCGCACCGATTTACAGTGTGACTTTTTCACCGGACGGAGAGAACCTGCTTTGGCATTCACGCGCGACCTTCCAGGTACAGACTGTGGCGGATGGTACATTGTCCGAACCGGTCCAGTTTTGGGATTTTGTCGGTGTGTATGCGTTGTCGCCGGATTCCAGCGTACTGGCCGCGTTTCTCCCGGACGAAGACGCCGCAGAACATATTGTTGTTTTCTATGATACGGAGACTGCCACCGAACTGGGACGGGTTATACTGGGTGATCTGGAGATCAATTCAATCGTTTTTGATGGGTCCGGTAACTTTGCGATTCTCTCCGGACAGACGACCCTGAGCCGGGTGGATGTGTCGGCTTATCAGCTGATTGCTACCGATACGGTGATGCCAGGCATTACCGGTGAGGAAGACAGTACAGATTTGATCCGAAAGATCCGTCTGTCACCCAATGATCATTATCTCGCTGTGCTGACTGATACCGGAAGAGTAATGCTGTTGGCATTTATAACTGAATAGAAAAATATGAAAAGACGCCCCGCGGGGCGTCTTTTCATATCGATATGATTGATACCCGAACCGTATTAAATTCTCAAATTTAAGCGCGATAACGCGGGAGGCCGATCGCGTCTCGAACTTCCCGCATCGTCTGGTCGGCAATTTTACGTGCCCGGTCCGCGCCGTCATAAAGCTGCTCCAGCACCTGATCGGTCTTCGTCTCGAGTTCCCGCCGGCGTTCGCGCAGCGGCGCCAGGCTGGCGTTCAGGTGCTTTGCCATCAGCTTTTTGCAGTCAACGCAGCCGATTCCGGCCACCCGGCATTCCCGGTCGACCATGTCAATGTCTTCCTGCGGGGAAAACATTTTGTGGAAAGAAAACACGTTGCAGACGTCCGGATTCCCGGGGTCGGACCGGCGCAGCCGTGCCGGGTCGGTGACCATGGTCATCACCCGTTTCTGTGTTGTTTCCTCATCCGCCGCGATTTCGATCTCGTTGTCCAGACTTTTGCTCATCTTATTGACGCCGTCTGTTCCGAGCACTTTGGTGAATTTTGTGCCTTTCATCTGCGGCTCAACCAGCACCTGTGTTCCATAGCGATAATTGAACGAGCGGACGACTTCCCGCGTGAATTCAAGGTGCGGCGCCTGGTCGATCCCAACCGGGACGATTTCAGCTTTATATAACAGGATGTCCGCGCTCATCAGTACCGGATAGCCCAGCAGTCCGTAATTCACATTCTGCGGGTGCATGCGGACTTTTTCCTTGAAGGTGGGGAGGTCGGTGAGTTTGCCCATCGGCACGACCATGGAGAGCAGGGTGTGTAATTCCATCACCTGCGGCACGTGGGATTGGATAAACATGATCGATTGTTCCGGGTCGATGCCGGCGGCCAGCCAATCTAACGCCATCTCCATACAATTTTCTCTCAGTCCGGCCGTCGTTTCAACCGTCGTCAATGCATGGATATCCACAATTGAATAGATACAATCGTATTCCGACTGCAGCGCGACATAATTCTGGATGGCGCCTAAAAGATTTCCCAGGTGCTGCCGCCCTGTTGGGCGTGCGCCTGAAAAAACGAGACCCTTCTTATTCTTCATTAATAGAAAATCCTTCCCCTCTGTGTTCCATTTTTTCATTACAATTGTAATATGAAAATTGCTCGCGTGCCGCTTTCGAAACGAATTTTTGACTTGACCGTCACTGTTGTCGGAATGGTCGTTGCTTTGCCTGTCATGGCGCTGATCGCACTTCTGGTGAAGGCCAAAATTGGCAGCCCGGTTTTTTTCACACAGGATCGCCCCGGACTCAATGAAAAACCATTCCGGATGATGAAGTTTCGGACGATGCGGGAAGCCTATGACGCAGAAGGGAATCCCCTGCCGGATGCCGACCGGATGACAAAGGTCGGGAAATGGCTGCGGGCGACCAGTCTGGATGAATTGCCTGAGCTTTTCTGCGTACTGAAGGGGGAAATGAGTCTGGTTGGACCCCGACCGCTGCTGATGTCCTATCTGGGACGCTATTCTGAGGAGCAACGACGCAGGCACCAGGTTCTGCCCGGGATCACGGGATGGGCCCAGATCCATGGCCGGAACGCACTTCACTGGGAAGATAAATTTGCCCTGGATCTATGGTATGTGGATCATCAGTCTTTTTGGCTGGACCTGAGAATCCTGCTGCTTACTGTGGTCAAGGTCTTTAAACGGGAAGGGATCTCCGCGGATGGACATGTGACCATGGAAGAGTTCAAAGGGAACTGAACGGCTGTTTTCGAGCTATTTTTCGAAGGTAGCCGGCGGGACCGGATCATAGGCCGATATCAGTCCGGAGAGCAAATTTTGGTAGACTTCCTCAATCCGGATCTTTCTGCCCTCATGAAATGTTTTTCCGACGCCACCCGGGACGATCAGCAATTCCGGGATGATTTCCCCTCCCCGAACCGAACGCTCTTCCGCGCTGACGATTTCCTTCACGGCGCCGGCAATGTCGATTCGGATTGTGGCCAGCCATTTGGATTCCAGCGATACCGGCATGTCATTGGCCCCCAGCAGGGTCACTTCCATTCCGCTGAATTTTTCGAAAAGCGCGTCGCTGGCGGCTTCCGGAGATATGTAGAAAGAATAGATATAGTTTGACAAAATCTGGTCAATTCCACTGCTCCATTCCTCCGCGCTGGCGGAAGAAGGCAGGGAAACTACCAGCGGGAACACGACATAAGGAGCAATGACGGATTGGCAGCGCCCGCAGAAATATTGCGCCCCGTTCAGGAAGGTCTCTTCCCGAAATGCGACATCGCTCGGGATCAACCCCGCCCCGCGCCAGTCAGTGGCGGACAGCGCCAATGCATACCCACCCAGAAACGTCTCGAATCCGGGGTCATAACGGATGGTGAGGACGTTGCCAAACGGCTGTGGATCGCCGCCGATAACGACGAACTGGATTTCGGGATGCTTCTGTGCATAGTCCCCGATGTCCGCCGGGGAATTTGAAAACACAACGGTTTCCGTTTTAGCGTCCAGCATACTTTCGGATAGGGTCTCGGCTTCGATGAACTCCAGGTTTTGATTCGAATCGACTGCGAATCCATCCCGGATGGTGTTCAGGAGATATGGCGTTGTATCCGAAGGAGCGATCAATATAGCCTTTCGCAGCTCGGGTTCCGGCGTTTCTGTCGGTATCAACGCGGCTGCTTCGGTTTCCTGAAAAGAAATCTCTTCGGCTGATATAGTTGGCTCCGGCTCAGGTGTTTGCGGAATATTACATCCCGACAGGAAGAGCAAAAAAAGGGCGAATAGAAAAAAGTATTTTGCCTGTAAGGATGATTTCTGCATAAAAGTCCGTCGCCGCTCCGTTTCTGTTTTGAAAGTTAGGTGATGAAAAGAATCGCTATCGGTCAGTTCGATGATTGACCGGATGCCGGCAATGAATTTTTCCGTTCGGATAATTCGGTTTTAGAAAAACGCGGTTTATGCGAACCAATTGTCCTTTTTTAGAATTTCGCCCGCTGTTCCTGGCAAAAATTCTACCGGTCAGTCTGTATTATAATAAAAACAACGGAAAATTGCGAACCGGATCAAATTCGAACCGCAAAGATGCCCTTTGCAATTGGTTTTCGATACCTCAAATAGATTGGGTTCGTAGTCCAAAAAAAATCCTGAATCCGATTCGGCGAAATTCTCCGGATCCGGATCAAGGCGAGAGGGAATGTGAACGAAACAGATAATAACAATCGCGCACGAGTTCGCTACCAGAAAAGGGAAATTTTTCCTAATCCGGATCACGACCGAAAGAAATTCCTGAACGATCTCTCACACCGGTTGAGTCCTTCCCTGAGTTTCTATCTTTTTGCCATTATTGCCGGAATCGTATTCGGAATTGCTTTGCTCCTGGATTCAAAGGCACTGATCGTGTTGACGCTGGCGCTGCTGCCTTTCGCGGGGCCTTTCTGGGGGATGGCACTGTCCTGTACCTCCGGTTCGATTTCGTTTTTCTTTAAATCTTTTTCGAAATTTCTTCTTGGAATCGGGCTTTTTGTTCTGGGCGCCTTCGCTGTGGGCGGCATTGGCCGGCTTCGGAGTCAGCTGAGTCCGGAGACGATCGAGTTCTTCTCAACGATTCAGCTCTTATCACTGATCACCGTGGTTGTATCTGCGCTTCTGGCAACGGTTTTAATCAGTGATAAATCCGTTCAGTTGCCGGTTGCTCTCTCCAATGGTGCGATGTTTGGCGTTTTACTGCCATTCGGTCTGGCCGGATATCTGCTCGGTCTTCAAAGCGATTATCCGATTTCCGGCAGTATTCAGACCGGTCTGATTTACGCCGTGATTGCTATGGCTGCATCGGTGCTCGGATTTCTGGGCCGGCGCGCTTTTTGGCCGCGTACGGGTTCTTTTTTGATGATTTTATTGGTGTTTGCCGGCTGTGCGTTGTTTTTCCTGA
>CALCQT010000318.1 GCA_937894825.1 uncultured Anaerolineaceae bacterium | reverse complement strand
TAGGCCGCACAGAGCCAGCTCTGAAAGGAACAAACCGCATTCCTCAAGCGCTTCCCGCCGGGCAGAATCGACAATGGATTCGCCCCGCTCCACATGACCGCCCAGGCCATTCAGCAAGCCCGGAAAATTCCGCTTGTTCGGCGCGCCTTTCAGCAAAAGGACACTGTCCTCGTAAAAAATAAAGGTCAGTGTCCTTGGAATTACTTTGTAAGCCATCAGATCAAAAACTGAAACGGAAGAAATTGGTATCGAACAGGATCCCGAGCACCACAAAGACAAAGATGATCATCAGGAGACAGCCGCAACCGACTCCAAAACAACCATTCCCAAAACCGAATGTACGTTGAGACCAATCATACCCCTTTTTCACAAGAAAAAGCTTCAGCAAACCGCTCAAACATCCCTGTCGATCATCCCTCATGAAAATCTCCTTTTCTTTTTCGTAAGGCAGCGAACGGTTTCAGGTCTCCCACACAGCCAATCCTTAACGAATTTCAACATTCAGTTGATAGTTCGCCGGATTTGCCGTGCCCACCACTTCGATCAGATAATCCTGTGTCGCAGGTAAATAGGACCACCAGTTCGTCCATTTGGTAGTATGATCCAAATAAACCTCACCGCTGCTCATACCTGATATACGCAAAAAGGCCTGCGGGGTCGCGCCGCTGCTCAGGTTGACCGACATTCGTTGGCCTGAGGCGGCATAAGCCACATAACTCACGACACCATTGGCAAGAACATTCCCGCGATAGCTCGCGCTGTACGTGTTTTGAGGGATCGTAATCCGAGCCGGGATCACCACTTGCAGCAAAAAGTCGGTAGCCTGGCCCTGACCGATCACATCGACATAGTAAGATCTTGTCTGCGGGAGCACCATGCTCCAATACGTGTAACCGGCCGAATAAGGAAGGTAAGAATTGCCCAGATTGTCGGAAACGCTCAAAACGGCGCTGCCGGTCGCGGATTGCAGCATGACCAGAAAATGCTGGCCTGCCGCCGCGTAAAAATCATAACGAGCCCGTCCATTCGGCTGAACGCTGCCGGAAATCAGCGCCGAAGTCTGTCCGGTGCCAAAGCGGATAGATTGTCCATCAGTCGGCGGTTGCGGAACAACCGGCGGCCGCTGCGTAGGCTGAACCGGCGGAATCCATGGATTCTGCGGTTGCCCCAACGGAGGGATGAAGACCTGGAAGGCAAATGCGGTTCCCGCGTCAGCCCCTGTCCGCGATCCGTAAATATCGATCAGATAAGTCCCGGTGGCCGGCAATGTCATGCTCCAATAGGTACTGCCGGTTTCGGGCGGCAGGTAAACAGCGCCCTGATTGTCACGCACCCCTAAAACAGCCGTCCCTTTTTCGGAACTGAGCGAAACGTTCAGGCTTTGTCCCGCCATGGCATAAATAGAATATCTGACACTGCTATTCGCAGCTACATATCCCGAACGCCAGGCGGAAGTTTCACCGGCGCCGAATAAAATCGCCCCACCAGACGACGTATTCTGCGCACTGACCGGTGCAAATGTGATCAGGAGGGCTAATAAAAATAAAATACCTGTCAAAGTAAACTGTTGCTTTTTCATATTTTTCACACTTTCAAAACACATTCCACGGAAGCGCTTTTCAGCCGCCGCCAACCATTTCCGATAACGTATCCGTTATCTGTGTCCATATATCAGGAATTTTATCATGGGCTGTTGACGGGTTGAAAACGTAGGCAAATCCATCCGCTAACACCAGGTCGCTGATATGCCAATCCGCAGAGAACTGCATCGGGTAAATATATTTTCGTAAATTGAGTGAATTATTGATCTTTGAGTTCGCTTTTTCACGGTAAAGCGCATCCACCGCCGGCGAATCCTGCACCGGCCATGCTTCCGCGGCCAACGCCAGCTCCGTCAGGTTTTCATCCCGCATCAGCCATGAGAGGAATAACCAACCGGCAAATTGTTCTTCCGCGCTGGCGGTGAAAATTCCGGCTGAAACCGCGGTTGAAAAAATCCGTGGATCACGAAGTTTTCCGTTTTCCAACATGCGCGGATAAGCAATCAGTTCCCATTCATCCTCAGGTGACTGCGCACGGTTCGCAAAAGCCCGCCGCTGGAACTGAATTCCGGCAAAGGTTCCGGAATAGAGCAACGCATAACGCCGGGCAAAATAATCATAGGGATCTGTGAGCCGGCTCTGCCAGGCGCAGCCCTGATCGAACCATTCGCGCAACAGGTTGCTGACCGCCAGGAATGGTTCTCCCGAGGCTGGCTGCGGAAAATCCGTCAGCTCCTGCGAAGATTCGGCCATATTAATCATCCAGCTCAGCAAAGTTCCGCTGGTTGTCGAAAGAATCCAGCCGCCGGTCCCATTATTATCCGGATCCGCGTCCTGATTCAGCGCATCGAAGGCGGCACAGATCTGCTCCGAAAAATCGCTGACACTCACCGGAGCGTTGGCAAATCCGAGCGCCTGCGCCCAGGTCTTGTTATAAAAAAGCAAATTCGGATTATGCCACAACGGCAGCCCGATCAGCGCCTGGCGATAGACTTCCTGATCCAACATGGGCTGCATAACCGGACTGATCTCCTGCGCCGTGAACCCGTACCGCGGGTGATCCTGATAATCCCGCAAATTCATGAGCGGAACCTTCTTCGAATGCCAGAAACGCAGCCAATGTGAATCCGCAATGACGACATTCGGCAGATTGCCGGATGGCGCATTTTCAAGCACATCATCACTCAATTGAGAATCCGAAAGGGCGGCTGTGAGCACAACCCGGATGCCATATTCGTTCTCTTCATTAAATTTTTCAGTCAGCAGTTCCAATTCCGCTTTGATCTGATCCCGTTGCCCATGCCAGACATTGACCTCAAGCCCGCGCACATCTTCCGGATCCACGCTCAGATAATGGGGCAGCGGGGTTTCAGTCGGCGTCGGTGTCAATGAAGGCGTTGCCGTAGGTGGCACTGCCGTCACAGTCGCAGTGGCGGTCAAAGTGGGGGTCGCGGTCGGCTCCACCGGCTGGCAGGCGGAAACCAGGAACCCCAGGCAGAGCAGGCTGAGCACCATCCGCACTAACGCGGCATTCCTGCGCATTTCAGTGCAAACCAAAATTTGCCGCATAAAAATGTCTTTCCCGTTGGACCGTCGTAAAATCATTGTGTCCGGGGAAGATAATGGTTTCGTCCGGCAATGTCAGCACCTTATTCTGAATACTGCGCAGTTCCACTTCCATACTGCCGCCATAAAGGTCGGTTCGGCCAAATGACTCATAAAACACCGTATCCCCGGAGAACAGCCAGCCGGCTTCCTGAAGATAAAAACAGCAGCCACCCGGAGAATGTCCGGGGGTATGCAAAACTGTCAACGAATAACGGCCGGTCTGCAACGACATACCATCCGCAAGTGCGATCGAGGGTTTCGGATAAGAAGGCTCCTTCTCCTTTTGGTCCAACCTGGCGGTGCCGCCGGCTTCCCAAATCGGTAAATCATCCGGATGGAGCGCAATCGGAATCGACGGCGTCACCTGCCCGGCATAAAAAGCATGGATGGTATGGTCATAATGGGCATGGGTCAGCCAGAATGCCTGGATTTGCCATCCCTCCTGTTGGATTGTTTCCAGCGCCTCTTCAAACCCATAGGACGGGTCGATCACAACACAGGTTTTCGTCTCCGTATCCGCCAGCAGATACGTATTATTATCAATGGGTCCGGCCTGATAGGGAATCATTTTCAGGCTCTCAAAGGTAAATGTTTCCAACTTCATAAAATTCGCAGCTCCCTTGGGAAATCCGTCAGACTGGTACAGCCGTCCGCGGTCACCACAATATCATCTTCAATTCGTACACCGCCCTGCCCCGGGATATAGATCCCCGGCTCGTCGGTAAAGACCATCCCTGTTT
>CALCQT010000317.1 GCA_937894825.1 uncultured Anaerolineaceae bacterium | reverse complement strand
ATTGCGGCCGGCGCCGGTTTCGTGGCCCGCTCATTCAGCGGGCGGAAAGACCACCTGATCTCGGTCATGAAACAGGCCATTGAATATCCGGGCTATGCGCTGGTGGATATCTTCCAACCCTGCGTCAGTTTTAATAAGATCAATACCTTCGCCTGGTACAACCAGCGGGTTTATGAATTGGACGAAAGCTATGATCCGACCAACAAAATCGGCGCGCTGGAGAAGGCGATGGAGTTCGGCGACCGGATTCCGATCGGGGTGATCTACCGCGAAGATGGGCAGAATTTCCATGAAAAGAACCGCACGCTGCAGGATGGCGTACCTTTGCTGGAAAAAGAATTGAAACCGGAAGTGATCGGGGATTTTATTCAGGAATTTGTCTAAGCGTTAACGAGTATACAAAAAAGTCCGGCTGAACCGCCGGACTTTTTTGTATACTTTATCAGAATTTCCGCTTATGCGAAAATGTTCTTCAGCACAACGGTTTTTGTCTTTGTCACTGCGTCATAGGTGGTCATGACGCCTTCCGTGCCGACGCCGGAGTATTTATAACCTCCGAACGGCATTTCAAAACTGCGGAAGAAGCTGGCGCCGTTCAGGACTATGCCGCCGCATTCCAGCGCCTGCGCAACCTGCCAGGCGGTTTTGTTGTCGCGGGTGAAGACACAGCCGCACAGGCCGAAGATCGAAGCGTTGGCGATTTCGATCGCTTCTTCGATCGTGTCGAAACCGATCACAGGCACAACCGGCCCGAAGATTTCCATGTCCTTCGCCACGTCGGCGGTTGCCGGGACGTCAGCGATGACAGTGGGTTCATAGAAAGCGCCGTTGCGTTTGCCGCCCAGCACTATGTGGCTGCCCTGCGATACGGTCAGATTGACCTGTTCTTCAACATGGACCGCTGCGGACTCACTGATCAGACAACCTAATTGTGTTTCGGGATCCGCGGGATCGCCCAGTTTAATCTTCCGGATGCGCTCGACAGCTTTGGCCGTGAAGGCGTCTTTCAGGCTGTTGTGAACCAGGAAGCGTTTGGATGCGCAGCAAACCTGTCCGGTGTTATACATGCGGCCCCAGATCATTTCTTCGACAGCCAGGTCCACATCACCATCTTCACAAACGATGAACGCGTCATTACCGCCCAATTCCAGCGCGACATGGGCCAAATGCCCGGCTGCGATCTTCGCCACATTGATGCCGACTTCTGTCGATCCGGTCAATGAAATCGCGTGCACGTCCGGGTGTTCGCACAACCAGGTCCCGACTTTGCTGCCGCTGCCGCTGATTACCTGGATCGCGCCATTCGTTACGCCGGCTTCAACCAAAAGCTCGCTCAGGCGGAACAACGTGAGCGGGTTATCCGAGGAAGGTTTCACTATGGCGGCATTCCCCGCCATCAGGGTCGGCGCCACTTTTTGATCGAATAAATCGCAGGGGAAGTTGAACGGGATAATGCAGGCGACGACGCCGATGGGTTCCCGAACGGTGATCAACAGGTGATTTTCCTGGCCCTTTTCGAATTCGCCCGGAATGGCGCTGTTGTAAAGATGCTTGGCCTTTTCGATAAAAGCCTGGAAAGCAATCGGAATATTGGCGATTTCGCCGCGAGCTTCGGTGATCGGTTTTCCGGTTTCCTGGGAAAGGGTCTGAGCCAATTCTTCTTTGTTCTTTTCAACCAGAACCAGGAACTGTTCCAGAATCTCGCCCCGTTTGTAAACCGGCACTTTGGCCCATTCTTTTTGTCCTTTGCAGGCCATCTCGACGGCCAGCGTGACGTCCTCTTTTGTGGCTGCGGGCACGGTGTCGATCAGTTTCCCGTTCGCGGGGTTGCGCACTTCGATCACGCTCCCGTCGGACGCGGCCACTTTTTTGCCATTAATAATCATCTGCATAATAGAAATCCTCCGTCTAAAATTTGTTCATTTGTTACGAAAGCGCCGTGTAAGAAAGCATCAGGCCGCCGGTGGTGTTGTTGCCGTCATCGACAAAGCCATATTCACCGAAGGTGAATTCAACGATAAACGGTACGCCCTGGGCTTCTTTCTTCAAAGCAACAGCGACTTCTTCCAGGCGATCTCCCATTCCGGCCCGGCGTCCGCCGCAGTGCACGAGGTGGTAGGCGGCAGGGGGCGTCGGCAGGGAATCGCGCAGTTCAACCAATGTCGAGGAAGCGGATGCAATCAGTTCATCCACAGTGGCTTCCATGCGGATCACAGTGGTTTTTTCGGCCAGGTTGGCGCCGACAGCCATGGAAAAATCATCATTGCCGTTCATCGGGTGGCGGATGGCGGTCAAATCACCCAGCCGGTCCTTGATCCCTAACGGTGATGTGATGGTGGCGACAAGAAGCGCGCCGCCGGCCAGGCTGGCGGGGTCAACATTGGTCCATTCGGCATATTTCTTCACAGCCGGAACGCCGTCAATTTCGACCAGCGTGCGATCGTTGCTGACTTTGGTGATGATCCCGAAATCTTCTGTTTCCCGGTAAGCGCCGGTAAACAGGTTTTTCATAGGGTTTGCGGTGTAGAAAAACGCCACTGCCGCGCCATCCGGGAAAATGGTCTCATCCGCGTAGATGCTCCACTCGCCGGCAATGCTGTTATCGGCTGCGCTGCCGCCGAACATCGGTACACGGCCGATGACATCGGTGATGCCTTTCAAATAATATTCTTCCTCGCCCGGGGAAGCGACCATGTAGAAGTAATCCGGCGCTTCTGTTTTGCCGGCGCGGGCAAGCGCTTCCTGCGCGATGCGTTGGCCGGTCTCTCGGGCAGTGCCTGTTTTGGCTGAACCTGCGACACCGATCGTCAGGTCTTTGTCATCCAACGCCAAAATCCCCACAAAACCATCCTCGCTCTGGATATAGCCATCCGGTGTGATGACGCCGGTGAAGGACGTGTTTCCGATCACAGGTGCGCCGGGAAGGGATTCCTGCACACCGCTCACCAGGGCGGACAGGTCATAAGCAACGCTGGAATAAACAAATGCCAGTTTTACATTCTCCAGTTTTTCACTGGCTGCTTGGGCAGCTTCTTTGCCTGCCGCTTTGGCGTCTGCCAAAATACTGGAACCAAAACTGCTTCTCATCATCTTAATCCTCCAAAAAAAACTATGAAATTTCAACAAGCCGCCCGGGAAGGCCCCGCTGCGGGATCACGATCTGAAATGCGGAATGAGGCGCTCTGACTCAGTCTTGAATCGCTTCAGAACTCTTGGGACTCCGAATTTCTGATTTATAGACAGTTAAAAGCAATGATTCCATTATAAATACCCAAAAATCGAGAATCCGATTCTGTTCCATAATGAAAAACCAGCGTTCCGTCCGACGGAACGCTGGTTGATAACCCTTATCTAATTTGATTTGGGTGTCGAGGGTAAGATTGTAAACTGAATTCGCCGAACTTCAGGCATTGGGCAGTGAGAAATTTCGGCGGCGGTTTCCGTCACACGAGCCACCACCTCTTTGATGCGATCATCGGTCAAAATGGTGGCAGGGCCGCTGGCGCTGATGGCCGCGATAATTTCTCCGCGATAATCATAGATCGGAGCGCCGATGCACCGTTGCCCCGGCGTGAACTCCTCATAATCAATTGCCCACCCCTGCCGGCGGACCTGGCGCAGGTAGATTTTCAGATCCTGCAGATTGGTGGTGGAGTTCGGGGTATAGGCCGGAAATTGACAGCCAGACATCACAAATTCAAGCTCTTCGCCGGAAAAGCGGGAAAGGAGACATTTACCCA
>CALCQT010000316.1 GCA_937894825.1 uncultured Anaerolineaceae bacterium | reverse complement strand
CGGACGGCAATCTTGAAGTAATCCATGAAACCCTCGGCGGAATTTATGCCAGTCCAATTCGAAAAATACCTTTTTTGCGCGGGCTGATCGTTTTATGGGATTCCCTGGTTTTGGGAATGAAGTTTTTGACGTCCTCCGCAAACGTTCAAACCGGTGAAGACGAAAAAATTGAAGGACCGGAGATGATCTTAACCCTGTTGCTGTCCTTCGGACTCGCGATCATTTTTTTCTTTCTGGGGCCGGCCTGGGTCGCGCAAATGATCGAAAACCACACCAATATTACCCCCTGGCTGGGGCATCTGATCGAAGGGCTCCTGCGATTGGCTGTCGTGATCGGATATATGCTGCTGGTCTCAAGAATGAAGGAAATCAAACGTGTTTTCCAATATCACGGCGCGGAACACAAAACCATCAATGCATTCGACAATGGGCTGGAAATCACATTGGAAAATGTTCGGGAACAATCCCGCCTTCACCCCCGCTGCGGCACAGCGTTCATGGTCACCGTCGTGGCGATTTCAGTCGTCCTGTTCATCGTAATTGGTCCGCTCACCACAACGCTTACGTCCCGGTTAATCAGCCGGGTCCTGTTGATTCCGGTTATTACCGGCATCGCATATGAATACATTCGTTGGAACGCGAAGCATCTGGACAACCCGATCGTCAAAGTACTTTATCGGCCGAACCTGCTGGTGCAAAAAATTACCACCGCGGAACCGGACGATTCGATGCTTGAATGCGCGATCAATTCGTTTAACCTGATGCTGGCTTATGAAAATGGCTGGGAACCGGCGCCGGCGCCTGAACCAGCAGTATAAAGCAAATGAACAAGGGATGGGTTCCGCTTATTTTGGCGGTATTGGTCGGAATTCTTTTTAGCGGAATCGTTCTCCTGATCACATCATTCCCTCGCGGAGTCCCGATCGTGCTTTCAAACCTCTCCACGCCGGAGGGAGTGCGCTTCGAGATTTATGGTGCTGTTAAACAGCCGGGACTATACTCGGCTCCCGCCAACATCCGGGTTGAAGACGCGGTATCTTATGCCGGAGGATTTTATGGAACAGCCGACGTTGCCGCCAGCAACCTGACAAAGCATGTTTTTGATGGTGATCGGATCTTGATTCCTACCCAGGCGCCATTTGAGCCGACCATCACACCGGCGGTAAAAGGAAGTATCCGGGAACAGATCGATCTCAACACCGCCGAAATCGAAGCATTAATGTCGCTGCCTGGCATTGGAGAGAAAAAAGCAAAGGATATCCTGGATTTCAGAGAAGCAAACGGCGGTTTTACCGATGTTGCCGACCTGTTGGATGTCCCCGGCATCGGCGAAAAAACAATTGAACAGTTCTTGGATTTGGTTACGGTCAACGAAGCAGAAAGGAACCGATAATGGGAATCAAAGCAGACCTCGAAACAGCGGTAAAAGATGCAATGCGGTCGCACGATGAAGATAGAAAAAGAGTATATCGTCTGGCGCTTGCAGCAATCAACTTTTCTGAGAAAAACCTCGGAAAAGCGCTTGATGAAGACGAAGTGACCGCAATCATCCAAAAAGAAATAAAAATTCGCAATGAAACGCTGGTCGAAGCAAAAAAAGCGGACCGGACCAAAATGGCCGCTGAGGTAGAAAATGAAATCGTTCTGCTGGAATCATTCCTGCCGCAGCAGCTTACAGATGAAGAACTGCGTGGTCTGGTCCATGATGCAATCCGGGAGCTTAACGCGCAAAGTATTGCCGATATGGGAAAGGTGATGAAATCCGTACTTCAGCAAGCCAAGGGAAGAGCTCCAAACGACCAGGTCAGCAAACTGGTAAAAGAACTTCTATTGAAAAATGAGTGAAATCGATAAAACAATTGCTTTGCCTCTTTCGCAAAAAGCAAAAAAGAACCCCAAATTATGGCGAACGCTGATATTCATCGGCAGTGTTCTGTTGACGTTTGCTTTGCTTGTTTTCCAGATCTCAATCCGTAAATCGAGCTACAGTCTGCAGGTTGGCGATGTCGCCTCACAGGAAATCCTTGCGCCCCGAACAGTCACATACACCAGCGATATTCTGACGGAACAGGCAAGAAAAGACGCCGAAGATATGGTTGGCAAAGTGTATTTGCCCGCCGACCCCACCATATCAAGGAATCAGGTTCAACAGCTTCGTTACGCCTTTCAATTCATAAACACGATCCGGGAAGATGAATATGCCTCCGCTTTGCAGAAAATCGATGACGTTAACCGCATCATTTTCTTCCGCCTGGATGAAGCAACGATCAGCCAAATTCTGGACTTAAGCGACGAAGACTGGAACACAATTCAGACCGAGAGTCAACGAATTCTTGAACTGGTCATGCAAAACTCTATTCGGGACACGCAGGTTATTTCCGAAATTGGAAATATTCCGACCATGGTCAATTACTACATCACATCACAAAACGCGGCGCTGATCAACAGCATCACGCAAAAATTCGTTGTACCAAACAGTATTTTCAGCCAAAACCTGACGGACCAAAGCAAACAGGACGCCCGGGACGCTGTCCATCCCAGGGAAAGAACTTTTGTGGCCAACCAAACCGTCGTCTCCCGCGGACAGGTCATCACAGAATTGATTTATGAGGCATTAGATGAAATGGGGCTGGTTTATTCAAAAGATAATACGCAGCGGCTCATATCTGCGGCTTGTATTGTGCTGGGATTGGCTCTTTTTGCGTTGGTTTTCATTACATTGGATGGCAGTGTAAAAAAGATTGCGCTGAGAGAGATATTACTGATCGCAATTTCGTATCTGGTATTTCTATTCACAGCCCGGCTTCTGATCCCCAACCGGACGGTAATGCCGTATATGTTCCCAATCCAGGCGCTTGGACTGATCATCGCCTGTCTGTGCAGCAATTTAGTTGGGTTTGTTTTTTCAATCATCATTGGAATTATTGTCACTTTTGACTTTTCGGATGCTATTGGCTATACGACATTTTATATCATTACATCCATAACCGCGATCCTCATTCTGCGAAAAGGGCGCCAGATCTCTTACTTTCTGTTGGCGGGTCTGGGCAGCGGTATCATTGGTATCCCGATTATTCTGACTTATCAGTTTTCCAATGGCACGATTGACACCACCGGCATCCTGACGCTTGCTGCCGCGTCGCTATTGAGCTGCATGATTTCAGCGGCCATCACACTTTTCACACAATATCTTTTTTCAAGATTTTTCGGTTTGACGAGTTCGCTTCAATTGATGGAACTTATCCGTCCGGATTCTCCATTACTTCAATTTCTGCTTAACGCCGCGCCTGGAACCTATCAGCATTCGCTGATGGTGGCCAATCTTTCGGAACAGGCCGCAAAAGAGGTCGGCGCGGATCCATTGTTGGTTCGAGCCGGGGCAATGTATCACGACGCCGGCAAAGCCTTGAATCCTTCCTTCTTTGTCGAAAATCAGGTGAGCGGAAATCTGAACCTGCATCAGGATATTTCGCCAAAGGATAGCGCTGCCTCCATCATTCAGCACGTTCCGGATGGCGTCAATTTGATAAAAAAATACAAACTTCCGGACGTCATCATTGATTTCGTTGAACAGCACCACGGCACCAACGTGACCCGGTTCCAACTCAATGAAGCCTTGAACGGTCCGGACGCCGCAGACGTCAATATTGAGGACTACACTTATCCCGGCCCAAGTCCCAGATCCAAAGAAACCGCGCTTGTCATGCTTGCAGATACCTGTGAAGCGCGTGCCCGCGCTGAAAAGCCGAAAAATGACGCGGAAATCGATGAGTTAGTCAAATCTGTCTTCGATTACTATAGCACCAGCGGCCAGTTGGACCATGCGCCCCTGACATTGCAGGACATGACAAAAATACGCGGCTCGTTTATTCGCGTCTTGCGGAATACATATCACCCGCGCGTAAAATACCCGGAACCTAAAAATAAAAAAGGAACCCCGGTAAACCAACCAAAGACGCCCAAAAGCAGCATTTCAACTGAAAAACAAGCCGGATAATCCGATGCTATTCATTGAAGGACATACCCACCAGCCCGAATTCACTTTTGATGAGAAGCGATTCGTTGAAATTTTTACTGGCATTGCTGCGGATTTCTTTTCCGAAGCGCCGGATTTGTCACTGTCCTTTGTAGAACCGGATGAAATTCAGGATTTGAATAAGCGTTTTCGTCAATATGATGAAATCACAGATGTGCTTTCTTTCCCGGCAGATGGAGAAATCGATCCTGACACCGCCGCGGAGTATTTAGGGGATATCCTGATTTGCACACAGAAAGCCTCCGATCAGGCTGCCGCTTCCGGACATTCGTTGGAAAATGAGCTTTTGCTGCTGTTTATCCATGGCTACCTTCATTTGCTTGGATATGATCATCAAACTGCTGATGAAAAGGCGGAAATGTGGCAGCTTCAGGACAATTATCTAAAACAATTTAACATCCTTTTAGGGCGAAAACCGGGAGAAGATTTTGAATCCGAAGCCTGATCAAGCCGAAAGTAACATTTTTGCCCCTGCGATCAACGGGATCCTGCACTGCATCCGCGAAGAAAAGAACTGCCGAATTCACCTTGTGTTCACAATTGCAGCTTTGTCCGCGAACTGTATTCTAAAGATTTCTTCACTCGAATGGTGCCTGATCCTCTTCGTCATTGGTTCGGTTTGGACGGCAGAAATTATGAATACCGCAATCGAACGCACCATTGATCTTGTGACAGATGAATACCATCCATTGGCAAAACTGGGTAAAGATATGGCCGCCGGCGCTGTCCTGATTTCAGCAGGTATCAGCGTCCTGACAGGGTTGATTATCTACCTGCCGAAATTGTTCCCTTTTCTGCAATCTGTGATAGAATTGCTCCGTTGAGTTGCTCACAAGAAACGTTCGCGGGCAATCTTTCCATTCCCAAGCTTTCAAAGCTGGAATAATCCCACGGAAAGGAGGAAAATGCAATGCGTAAGTATGAAATTGTTATTATTGCAAATCCTGATATCGATGAAGACTCCCTCAATGGAATTATCGAGAAAATCAGTGGCTGGGTTTCTGACAGCGGTGGCGCAATCGAGAAGATTGATCACTGGGGCAAGAAACAGTTAGCTTTTCGGATCCAGAAGCAGCGGGACGGACAATATGTTCTGATCACTGCCAATATGCCGCCGCACGCAACAAAAGAGCTGTCGAATAATCTTCGCTTTGTCGAAAATATTCTGCGTTCAATGATCACCGTCGTGGAGGAATAAGTCTTATTTTGTAAAGAGTTGAGTCAGGAGTCAATTATGAGTGAAGAAGTTCATAATGAAGAACATCGCGGTCCACGCAAGTACATTGCCAGACCGAAGATTTGTCAGTTTTGTGCTGACAAGAGTATTGTCATCGATTATAAGAACACGGATCTTCTGCGCCGATTCGTAACCGAAGAGGGTAAAATCCGACCCCGCCGCCAAACCGGCACCTGCGCACTCCATCAGCGCGTTGTCGCCGCCGCAGTGAAACGGGCTCGGTTTATCGCTTTGTTACCATATACTTCCGAACCGTATCAGGATGTTGTCCGTTAAGACAATTGTGGAATAAGAAGAACTGGGCATGGAGGAACCTCTGTGCCCTTTTTTCTAGGGGATATGAATATGACAAAAGACGCAAAAGACACCAATAAACCGCTTGGGTCAAGCAAGGCAAAGCAAGCCCGACGGGAACAAGAGCAACGCCAATTGTTGTGGTTGAGACGGGCTGCTGTCGGTCTCGGTATATTTGTACTTGCTCTGATTATTGCGGGAATCGTTTACGAATACGTCTATAAACCCAACAAAGCGCTTGCCAGGGTTGAAGATGAGAAAATTTCCGTATCCGATTTTCAGGAAGCCGTTCGTTATCAGCGCTCCAACATGATTAACAACTATTCCTACATGGCCCAACTTTACAGTTCGCTTGGGATCACGATGGATGAATCGACCAAGAGTTCGTATGAAACCCAACTTTCGGCTGAATACGCTCCAATAATCGGGAATGAAGTGTTGAACTCAATGGTCAATCAACGCGTGTTGGACTATGGCGCAAAAGAGGCCGGTTATACTGTTTCCGAAGAAGAAATAAACCAGAAGATGGAATCACTTTTCGGTTTTTATCCCAACGGAACACCTACCACCGCACCTACCAGTGAACCTTTCATCAGTACGCCAACCGTTTCTGAAGCGCAGTTGGCAATTCTGAAATACACGCCAACGCCGGAAGCAACCGAAGCCAGCGCCGACCTGTCCAGCCTTGAAAATGCCGGTCCGGATGGCGCCATCCCGACAGTCACAATCAATGAAACCGCGGAAGCAACCGAAACTGCCGTTCCGGAGGATCAAGCAACAGAGCCCGAAGTCGCGGTAACGAACGAATCGGATGAAACGGCTGCGCAAAACGAACCGGAAATATCCGATACACAGAATGCTGAGGCCACGGTAGTTGCGTCTGTCGAACCGACTGATGAAGCGGAACCGACACCCAGCCTGACGCCGACTGTTTTCACACAAGACATGTATGAGACACAGGTCAGCCAGCAGTTCCCGGACAATGGGTATTTTTCGAAAGCGTTCTTCAGAAAGCAAATCTACTACGAATTATTGCAGGCAAAGGTAACCGAAGCCATTACCAGTGACCTTACCAATGAAGCTGAGATGGTTTGGGCCCGCCATATTCTGGTTGAGACAGAAGAAGAAGCTAAAAGCGTGATTGAGCGCTATAACGCCGGTGAAGATTGGGCAGCGTTGGCCGCGGAATTATCATTGGACACAGCCAATAAAGACAATGGCGGCGATCTTGGATGGTTCCAGCGCGGCAGCATGGTTGAACCCTTCGAAGAGGCTGCGTTCGCACAGGAAATCGGTTCGATCAGCCAGGAACCGGTCAGCACGACCTATGGCTTCCATATCATTCAGATCGTTGGACATGAGGTGCGTCCGTTGACCAGCTCAGAAAAAGATACTGCGATCAACACCGCTTTCTCCGATTGGCTGGGGGCGGCCCGGGAAAAACTGAACGTCACAATCGGCAACGATTGGTCGAATTATGTTCCTACCGATCCGGAACTGAGTCCATATCTGTAAGCGCCCATATCAAATAGCACACATTAAATCAAAAACACCTCCTTGAGGGGTGTTTTTGATTTAATGCTTTGATTGCTTTCCTGCGATATTTTGGAACAAACACCATATGGTATTTACAGAACGAAGATTGTCAAGAGGTTAAATGATGCTTAATGATATTTTCTACTTTTGACACCTTGACCATTGATGATCCAGACAATTAATCTGATTCAGGCGTCTCCGTTGGAACCGCGGCGGTGTCTGCAGGTTTGCTGCGCCTTACCGGAGGATCTTTTCTTCGGGGCTGGCTGTCCCGATAAGATACTGAGATCACCTGATCCATGTGGGATATCGGAATTATTTCCAATTCCTTTTTAATTTGTTTCGGCAGATCCACCAGGTCCTTCACATTCTTTTCCGGAATAAGTATCGTCTTTAGCCCTACGCGGCTGGCCGCCAACAATTTTTCGCGGATTCCGCCGACAGGCAACACATTTCCGCGCAAGGTAACCTCACCGGTCATGGCGACTTCCTTTTTGATCGGACATTCGGTCACGGCTGAAATCAGGGCTGCCGCCAGGGTGACGCCGGCGCTGGGGCCATCCTTGGGAACCGCACCTTCCGGAACGTGAATATGAATATCAATCTTGTCAAAATAATCTTTTTTCAGGTTCAGTTGATGCGCCCTCGATTTTACAAATGACAAGGCCGCCTGAGCGGATTCCTGCATCACCTCGCCAATCTGTCCGGTGATTTGGAGATTTCCTTTTCCTTCATAAATGAGCACTTCGATGGTTGTAATATCGCCGCCATTGGCGGTCCAGGCCATCCCTGTCGCCACGCCAATTTCATCCTGCTTTTCTGCTTCAGATTGGAAGAAATAAGGCGGCCCCATATATTTCTCAAGGTCCTCAGGCCTGACCACATGCGAGAATTCTTTCTTTTCCGCCTTCAACCGAGCCACTTTGCGGCAAATTTTTCCCAGCTCCCGTTCCAAATTTCGCACACCGGCTTCATAGGTATATTCCCGAATCAATTTATTGATCGCAGCATCCTCAAAAGTGAGATCACCCGCTTCCAGGCCGTTTTCATCGATCTGACGGTTAATCAGATAATTTTTGGCAATCATCAGTTTTTCTTCTTCGATGTAGCCGGGGAACTCAATGATCTCCATTCGATCCAACAGCGCATCAGGAATCGTTTCAGTCGTATTGGCAGTTGTAACAAACATTACCTTGGAAAGGTCATACTCCACTTCCAGATAATGGTCGACAAAGCTGTTGTTCTGTTCCGGATCCAGCACTTCCAGCATTGCGGAGGCCGGATCACCACGATAATCATTCCCCAGCTTATCAATTTCATCCAACATAAACAGTGGATTAACCGTCTTGGCCTTCTTCATGGTCTGCAAAATTCTGCCGGGCATGGATCCAACGTATGTACGGCGATGTCCGCGTATTTCGGCTTCATCCCGCACACCACCCAATGAGACACGGACAAATGATTTTCCCAGCGCGTCTGCGATGGACTTACCAATAGAAGTTTTTCCGGTACCCGGAGGGCCGACAAAACAAAGGATCGGGTGGCGTTCCTTTTTTGGTTTCAGTGAACGGACCGCAATATATTCAAGAATGCGATCCTTGGCTTTCTTCAATCCATAATGATTTTGGTCAAGCGTTTCGGAGGCGTGCGCCACATCCAGATTATCTTCCGTTG
>CALCQT010000315.1 GCA_937894825.1 uncultured Anaerolineaceae bacterium | reverse complement strand
CACCAAAATCATAAAGGAAAACTGTCCCGAAATCAAAATCATTATTTTAACTACATTCGACGATGACGAGTATGTCTATAACGCGTTGAAATTCGGCGCCAGCGGATATCTTCTAAAAGGGTGTTCCATGGACGATCTGGCCAAAGCCATCGAGACCGTCCACAGCGGGCGCGCCTTGATCAACCCCGACATCGCGACAAAAGTGGTGCGGCTCTTTTCACAGATGGCAAGAGCCAACTATACCATACCGGTAGGGCAGAAGCGAATGAAAGAACTTACAAAAATGGAATGGAAAATTATCAGCCAGGTGGAGCGCGGTGCAAGCAACAAGGAAATCGCTGAAACTCTGAGCCTGTCGGACGGCACCGTGAGGAACTACATCAGTACAATCCTGAATAAATTGCAGCTTCGCGACCGGACGCAGCTTGCAATCTGGGCCGTGCAAACCGGGGTGGACAAGAAACCGGAAATCCTATGAGAAAAAATCTTTTCCTGGCCACTTTGGCCGTCGCCTTGACGCTGTGTGCCGTTCTGGTTTTTCGTGCGACTCGCCCTAAAACCGTTACGCTGAAGTTCGGCATGTTTGCGGGAAGCAACTGGGATGTTGCAGATGCGAACAGCTATGAAATCATAGACAGAGCTATCGTTAAGTTTGAGCGCCAGCATCCGAACGTAAAGATCCATTATGACAGCGGGATACTGAAAGCCGATTATTCGGAATGGCTGTCGCAACAGACGCTGAAAGGGGACATGCCGGACGTCTTTATGATTTTGAATGACGATTTCAACAAATTCAGCAGCATGGGTGTTATGAAAAATTTAGATCCCCTGATTGCAAAAGACAACAATTTCCACGCCTCCGATTTTTATAAAACGACGCTGGATACCGGCAAGTATTTGGGCACTCAGTATGCTTTGCCCTATGAAACGGTCCCTGAGCTGATGTTTGTGAATAAGACCCTTCTCAGCAAAAGCGGGATTGAAATTCCAAAAAATAATTGGACTTGGGAAGACTTATATCATATCTGTTCAAAAATCACAAAGGATGTCAACCATGATGGCGTTTTGGACCAGTTCGGAATTTACGGGTATTCCTGGATGGAAGCCGCTTATTCCAATGGCGCCGATTTTTTTAACAGCAGCGGCACGGAAGCCTATTTTACAAATGAAAAAGTCCTGAAGTCCATCAAGTTCATGAAACAGATTTATGATTTAAATCAGGGGACGAAAGCGACCCTGAAGGATTTCGACAGTGGTAGCGTGGCGTTCAGGCCCTTCCTTTTTTCTGCCTATCGCACCTACAAGACCTATCCGTACAGGCTGAAAAAATACAATCGATTTCAATGGGACTGTATCGCGTTGCCGGCCGGCCCGGATGGAAACAACACGTCGATTATCAATACCCTGCTGATGGGAATCAGCAATGAAACCAGCCGCGAAGATCTGGCGTGGGAATTCTTAAAGACTCTGACCTGCGACCCGGAAATCCAGATGGACATCTTCCGGTATTCTCAGGGCGTTTCCGTCCTGAAAAACATAACCCGATCGAAAGAAGCGGAGAAAATTCTGCAGGATGATATGGAAAGCAGCGAGAAGACCATTAACACCGCACTGTTGGATTCCATTATC
>CALCQT010000314.1 GCA_937894825.1 uncultured Anaerolineaceae bacterium | reverse complement strand
GGCAATTCCGCTGCAAGAAAGCGCGTATTGCCGAAATTACCATGGCAATGTATCAATTTATATTTATAATTCAATGCAATATATCAATATAATAATTTTATTGTTGTCGATATTATTTTAGTAATATGCACTCCTTGTAAATGAATTTTAGCTTATTTTTGAAAAAAGTGTATGGGGGGAGTTTAAATTTGTTCCGGGCGCAAACAATTTGTTCTTTTCAGGCAAGTATCAGAGACGGATATTTTTCTCGGCCATTTACGCTAATGAACAGATCTTTTTACGGTACTATATGGCGTCTCACGATGTCGGTTTCAAAGCAAAATGTTTCGAAATAATCAATAGGCGACGTGCAAAATTTTCCGGATTATTATTCTGATCATTGCGTATAATTATTGGTAAATTGTGGTTTCTTAGGAGAGGGTAAAAATGTTAAAAGGAATTTCTCCGCTTTTATCGCCGGAATTGTTGAAAGTCCTGGCTGAAATGGGACATGGCGACGATCTTGTGATCGGGGACGCAAATTTCCCGGCCGTTACAATGGGAAAACGCTGTGTGCGTTGTGACGGGCATGCGGTTACCGAGCTGTTGGACGCGGTGCTGCAGTTGTTGCCGCTCGACACGTTCGTAGCGGCGCCGGTGACGCTGATGTCGGTTGTACCGGGTACTTTGCCCGCGGATCCGCCGATTTGGCAGGATATCCGTTCTACCGTTGAAAAACATGAACCGGGGACGAAAATCGAATTTTTGGAGCGGTTTGCGTTTTATGACCGCAGCCGGGAAGCGTTTGCAACCGTGCAGACCGGTGAGACGGCACTCTATGCCTGTGTGATCCTGAAAAAAGGCGTCATCGGGAAATAAACGGTTTCCAAATCCCGATGGAACCCGGACGGGCTTGCGGCAAAGGCTTTTTCGGGTATACTAAAGCCACTTTGAATTGAAAGAAAGGCTTCCCGCATGGAACTGACTGTTATCATTCCGGTGCTCAACGAAGAAAAAACGCTTCGGGAGATTATTTCCCGCGTCAAAGCGACCAATCTGGTCAATGAAATCCTGGTTGTTGACGACGGCTCAACAGACGGAACAAAGGACATCCTGAAAGGGTATGCCGATGATCCGCTGGTGAGGGTGATCACCAGTGAGAAGAATGAGGGCAAAGGTGCTGCCGTCCGCAAAGGGATTCAGCACGCTCGCTCTGAGTATGCGCTTATTCAGGACGCTGATCTGGAATATGATCCGCGCTGCTATCCGAAGCTGATTCAGCCGATCGAGGATGGTCTGGCGGATGTAGTTTATGGCTCGCGTTTTCTTGGCGGAGCACGCCGCCCGATCCTGTTCTGGAATATGGTGGCCAATAAACTGCTGACTTTCATGACCAACATTTTGTATAACAACATTCTTTCGGATATGGAGACCGGGTACAAGCTGTTTAAAGTATCCATGATCCGGGATATTCCGCTTCATGCGCGCAGTTTTGATTTTGAGCCGGAATTCACTGCGAAAATATTGAAGCGCGGTTTCCGCATTTATGAGGTGCCGATCGAATTTACGCCCCGCTATTATTCGGAAGGGAAAAAGATCAAGGCCAAGGATGGCTTTGTTGCCGTTTGGACCTTGCTGAAATATCGCTTCGTCGATTGATTATTCCAGTATAAAAAAATAATTTCCAGGAAAAACTGTTGTTCTAATTTTTCTCTTGCTTTGCAAGAGAAAAATTAGAACAACAAACCTGTCATCTCGACTCTCGAAAACGGCGTGAAAACGCCGTGTCGAGGCGGAGAGACCCTCAAGCGTCATTACGCTTCTATTTCCTCCAAATAATCGAACCACTCAAGAAACCTCAGAAGAATTTTTGCAAATTATCTCATTCTGGAAGAATTTAACCCGAATCCTGCGACTCCGCCTTAGCTCCGGAGCCGTTTTCAGCCGGACGCAGATCGATCACATTCAGCTGCAGCGTGGTGCGGTCCCGCCAGGTGTTCTTCCCCAGCGTGCAAAGGACATCAACGCGCTGCGGCAGCTGACCGTTCCAGAAGGCCTGCCGGAAGGCGATGGCTTCGAGAATCGCGTTGTTGTCGGTGATGAAGGATAACCGTAAATGGTCCTGGTCCGCGCCGACGGCCCGGGCGGATTTGACCTGCAGATCACGCAGGATGAAGACGGCCTCCGGATTGCCATAGCCAAACGGTTCCATCTCCGCGATCTGATCCAGCAGATCCTCGCGGAAATAATCCGGCGGCAGGATCATGTCGGCGGTTTTGGATGGGCGCAGTGTCTTTCCCTTGAATTGATTTTGGGCGATCTCCAGCAAACGTCGGGTCAGTTTCGACCAGTTCTCATTGCGGACTGTGAATCCGGCGGCCATGGCATGTCCGCCGTGCCGGTCCAGCAGATCGGCGCATTGATCCAGCGCCTGCGTAATATGAAATTCGGCGATGCTGCGGCAGGATGCGCGGGTGAATTCTTCGCCGACCGCGCCGACGATCGCCGGGCGGTAATATTTTTCGCTCAGTTTGGACGCGGCCAGTCCGACCACCCCCATGTTGAAAGAAGAATCAGCGGCGGCGATCAGCGCCGGGATCCGGTCGGAATCCATCATTTGAATGGCCTGATCCTGTGTTTGCCGGGTCAATTCCTGGCGGCGCCTGTTTTGCTCGTCCAGCGTTTCCGCCAATTCGCGGGCCTGGCGCATCTCCTTGCTTAACATCAGATTCAATGACGTCCAGGCGGTTTCCAGTCTCCCGGCGGCATTCAGACGCGGCCCAAAAGAGAACCCGATGGTGGTTGCTGTGATCTCGCTGAGTTTCACGCGGGAAACCTCTGCCAGTGCCAGGATGCCGGGGCGGGTGGATTGTCTTAATTGCTGCAATCCGCTTTTGACCAGGCTGCGGTTTTCATTGGTCAGCGGTACCAGATCCGCGACCGTCCCGATGGCGACCAGGTCCAGCCAATCTGTGGCGGAGACGCCGGGTATGGGGCGCCGGCTGAAAAGCGCTTCGGCCAGTTTGAAGGCCAGACCGACGCCGGCCAGATTTTTGTCCGGGTAGGTATCGCCGGGTTTTTTATGGCAAATGACAGCGGCTGCCTGCGGCAGCTCATCTGACGGTTCGTGGTGGTCACAGATGATCATCTGCATGCCCAGTTCGGTGGCGAGCACTGTTTCCCCGGTTGAACGAATACCGCAGTCGACCGTTACAGTCAGCGCCACGCCTTCCTTATGCAGTGTCTGCAGCGCTTCGCCGTTGACACCGTATCCTTCCTCAAAGCGGTTGGGAATATAAGCGCGGACCCGGGCGCCGAGTTTTTCCAGCGCTTCCACCAGCAGGCAGGAAGCGGTGACCCCATCCACATCATAGTCCCCGTATACGGCAATTTCCTGCCCGGTTTCAATGGCATGTAAAATCGTTGCCACTGCCTGGTCCATCTGATCCAGCCGAAATGGGTCATAAAGAGGCCCCTGCCGGTGCAGGTAAATGGCAGCCTCGGCCGGATTGGGCAGGCCGCGATTATAGAGCAGCGTTCGTTGCACGCGCGGATAGGATGCCAACGTTTCCAGAATGGATAATGGCATTTCCGGTTGAATGTCCCAGCGATACAGAGCCTCTGTCATATAGCTTTGCTGATCCTTATTATTGGTATACGCGGTCAATCCGATGAGATATTCCACAGACAACTTCATAATTAATCGTGCCCCAGCGTGAAGCGACTTCCTCCGCGCTGATCTCCTGCTCCCCCTGCCGGCCGATCAAAACGGCTTCGTCTCCGGGCCGCGCGTCCGGAATCGCGTCCAGCCGGACCATGCATTGATCCATACAGGCGGCGCCGACGACCGGAACACGCTGCCCCTTGATCAAGACCTCATTCCCGGAAGTCCGGCGGAATCCGTCCGCATAACCAACCGGAAGCACGCCGATTCTTTCGTGATCTTTTTGAGTGTGGTAATGGTGGCCGTAGCTGATCCCTTGTCCGGCTGCGAAATCGCGAATAGCGATGAGGCGGGCTTTCCAGCTCAAAACCGGGCGGAATCCTTCCGAAAGGGGGGCTGTGGGCGCCGGGGACAGTCCATACAGCGCAATGCCTGCCCGCACCATGTCAAACCGGCAGGCTCTGGGGTGGAACAGTGCTCCGGCGGAATTGGCGGCGTGCAGGATTTCGGGGCGCAGTCCGGCTGCCGTCACCTGTCCGATCAAGGCTTCCATCTGATCCAATTGCCGTGCAGTGGTTTCCTGCTCCGGTTCGTCCGAACGGGCAAAATGGGTATAGAGCCCCTCTGTCCGGAGGGTTTTCTCCTGTTGGATCCGGCTTAACAAGGTTAATGCGGAGGCTGCCGGGGTTCCCAGGCGCCCCATGCCGGTATCCGCTTTTGCGTGGACCAGCAGACGCAGGCCACTATCCTGCAGCACGCCGGCATATTCCGGTATTTGTTCTTCACTGAAAATCGTGGCCCGCACATTTTGTGTCGCGGCCATGATGACATCTTCCGGCGCCATTCTGCCGAAGAGCAGGATGGGCGTGTCAAACCCGGCCTGGCGCAATTCCATCGCCTCTTTGAAGCGGGCGACACAGAAAAAAGCGGCTCCGGCGGAACGGGCCGCTTCCGCGATTCCAAGCGTTCCGTGTCCGTATGCATTAGCTTTGATAACCGCCATGACTGGACGTCCGGATATTTCCCGGATCATGCGAAGGTTACTGCGAAAGTTCTCCGTATCGATTTCAACCCAGTTTTCATTATGATTCATCGTTTATCGCTTCTTGTATTATGTAAGTTGAATTTATGGTTGGCACAATTTCTGCGCGGATGATTTTGGCATTTTTCAAGGCGCGGGCATCCGGAAGTCTCGTCAATTCAGAAAGGCGTTCAGAATATCTTTCGCACCCTGTTCCCAGGTCCACACAATCACCCGGGCTGCCTGTGCGGCGCGTTGTTCGGGCGGCCAGGCGGCGACCTCACGCACGCGGGCACATAGCGCCGCGGGATCGTCCAGCGAGAAGAAAATTCCGCCCTCTCCGGCCACTTCATGGTAAACCGGGATGTCACTCACCAATACCGGCAATCCGCGCTCCACGGGAAGGCGAGATCAGCGCGGTGGAGGTGTCGAAAACAGCGGCCAGCTCGCTTTCACTGGCCTCCTCGACGAACAGGAATCGTTTTCCCATCTCCGGATGAGTGATGATGCGCCGGTAAAGCGTTTCCGCTTTCCAGCCTTTCCGTCCGACATAAATCAGGCGGAAGTTGGCGTTTTCCCTCCAGAGCGACTCAAAGGCATCCAGCGCAAAATCCTGGCCTTTGCGGGGCTGGATGATGCTGACCTGACTGAAAACTGCGGCTTGCTCTGTTTGGGCCTGCTCCAGGAAACGGGCCAACGACTCCCGTAAGGGCGTGGCCTGACCCGAACTTGGTCCAATTTCGGCGCCCTGGGAAAAGACAACCGTGCGAAGACGCTCCGCGTTGGCCGGCATGTGCCGGCGGACCCAGTCCTGCAGGTCTTCCGCTGTGCTGTGGGAAACGCAGAACAGGATGTCATTTTGCAGGATGACCTGGGGCAGCGCGCGCAGAAATACGCTGACCACGTCGTCGGGAAGCCATTCCGGATGCTGGACCGGCATCAGATCGTTGACGACGGTGGCCGTCTTACCGCCAACTTGGTGAACGCGGTCGAAAAGCGGCTCATAAACCGGATATTTATCCCAGACATTATCGAGGAGCAGTAAATGATCCGCTTCGCGGATGGTAATTTCCTGGTCTGCCCCCAGCGATCCTTTCGGCAATGCCAGGATGCGCTCCGTGAAGCGGCGGGCGCTGGTCAACTGTCCGTTCAACGTCATAACAAACTCAAAGGAGAAATCATTCTGCGGCAAGGCCAGCATTGCAGCGGAGACTTTGTTGACGACACGCGGAATACCACTGTTGAGTTGCGTATAGACCTGATGGCTGACGTCAACCAGCAGTCTGTGAGGTGTGTTTTGTCCGGTGGAAAGCGCCAGTCTGCCCAATCTTTCGTCCTGCGGCAGAGCGGGACGAAAGATTGCAGCCCGCGGCCCGCAAGTGTAGACGTACAACAGGCGTGTCAGGATGGGGTGCGGCAAACGGCGCGACAGGCGGCGGAGAATTTCATTCATGGGACGATTTTACCACCGCAAGTACTGTACTCAGTTTTTGGATTGAGAGATATCATCCTGGATTGTAAAAATATAAATTTAAATCTACTTTCTTTTTTTTCATAGAATGTTCAGGTTGATCCTTCTATGGATGTTTATAAATGTTAATATCGGGGCAATGACAAAATTCGTTAAATCAACTGACAATCCTATTTCGTAATTTGATTTAGAGTTTAACAAAAAAAGGATCATCGGTATGGCTATTTAAATTCTCTGAAAATATTGAGATTTTGCAAATTTGCACGCCAAATGGCATATAA
>CALCQT010000313.1 GCA_937894825.1 uncultured Anaerolineaceae bacterium | reverse complement strand
CCGTATCATAACCATCACCGCCATAAATAATGTTAAATTTCACGCCGGCAAAGAAATAATCGTCGCCATCCCCGCCGTACAGGATGTTATTCCCGTCACCGCTGTAGATAATGGCATCGCCGCCCAACCCGTAGATCACGTCATCCCCCGGGCCGCCGTCAATCACATTCGGCAGATCATTTCCGATCAATATATCATCCGACTGGCCGCCGATGATCCACAGGACGTTGATGACAGTTCCGTTGATCGCGCTATAGGTATTTGTTGACAGGTCCACATATACCGGCGTCGTATACTGCGAGAAATCAAGCCGGTTGTCTCTGTCTGGGCCGCCATCGATCGTGCAGTTGAAGTATCCGCCATCCGTGAACAGGAAAATATCAACTTGCGTGCCGCCGATCACGTTTTCGACGCCGCTGAAGCCGAAGTCGCGCCCCAGCGCAATATAGCGGTTGAAACCTTTGCCGAATTCCCAGGTGCTCCAAACGTCAAGTCCATAGAGTGAATCATCGAAACCGGAGCCAATCAAATTACCGATGTTCGTGAATGAACCGGTCTGACCGGACGCAACACCGCGGAAGCCCGTCTCCTGGCCGAGCCCGACCAGCACGATGCTGATCCCTGTGTTACTTCCCAGGAAATGGAGCGTGTTCAATCCGGTATCGCCTTCAATCAAATCATCAAATTCTTCATTCCCCGCAAACGTAAAGGTATCATTGCCTTTGCCGCCGTACAGTCGGTCGAATCCCGCGCCGCCGTTCAGCAGATCATCGCCATCTAAACCATAGATGATGTCGTTCCCGGGCCCGCCAAACAAGCGGTTATTACGCGCATTTCCGATCAGATTGTCATCCGCCCGTCCGCCGATTACGTTATCAATGCCGGTGAAGTTGCCCGGTATCAGACCGGTTGCGGTTGTATACGTCAGATCGACGGATACCGGTGTGGTGAAGAGGCTGTAGTCCAGCCAGTTGTCTCCATTACCGCCGTGCAGAACGTTCTGATTGGCCGCGCCGTCCGCGATGCGGAAGACATCCGTTGCGTTTCCGCCATTCAGGATTTCGATTCCGGTTATTTCAAGCGCGTTTGCTCCGACGGTATAAATTGCGTGGTAACCTGCCAGAATGTGCCAGAGGGCATCCTGATCCAGTCCGGTCAGGTTATCCGTCTTGAACGGCGAACCGATAAGCCAATTAATGTTATCGAAACCGCCGCTGACGCTGTTCACGTTTCCTCTGAAGCCGTCTGTGGTCCCGATCCCGCGAAGGATGACGTCAATCGAAAAACCGAAATCGCTGTGATCCAGCGTATCCGATCCGCTGCCGCCGTCGACCGTACCGTCGCCCGTCAGAACAGCTCCACCATGGAAGCGGATCTGGTCGTTCCCCGCTCCGGTTGTGATTTTGCCGTTGAACGAGGAATACAGGTGGATGACGTCGTTGTCCCCATATGTCTGAACGTATACCCAATTGCCCGTGCCCGTTGTATAGGTGCCGCGCAGTTCAACCAGCGCGCCGATTCCGGCATCATGCTCCGTGTTTTGCGCGTCAAGCGCCGGGTCGAGATCGCCGTTAGCGTCAATCGTGTTGCTGTCCGCCCGCAGGATGATATCCCCGGCTGAGATGAGCGTCGCTCCCGCTTCAATGATCAGATCATCGCCGGCAGCAAGCAGAATGAGGGCATTCGCAGCTCTGGTGTGGATCGTTACGCCCGCTTTGACTGTCAGGTTATCCGGCAGCGGATTCCCATCGGGGCCAATCACGTCATCGTTATCTTTTGCCCAGATGATAATTGAACCTGAATCCGAAATTTGATCTGCCGCCACAACGATCGGGGAACCGGCCATGATCTCAATGTCCCCATTGCTATGGACACCGGTCGGCGAATCGGTCACCTGTCCCAACGTCAGCGCCCCCTTGTTATCGATCCAGACGCCGCCGTTTGTTGCCGTCCCTTCCAGCGCGCCAACTTCGGAACTCAACTTATTATCTTTCGCGCCGATATTATTCGAAGCAAACAGCTTTGTCTTTCCTGAGATGATGTTCGAGAGGCCGGCAGCCGCACCGTTCAGGATGCTTCCCGCCGGGACAGTGATAAAGGTGATGACGTCCTTACCCGTTTTCACCCTGTTCAGCCAGAGGTCGCCGATGGTCTCGATCAGGTAGGTATTGAGCAGGTTCCCGCTTTCAACCGTCAGCACGCCGTTCCCGGACGCGTAACGGGTATCGATATCCAGTTCATTGCCTGCCGCGCCGATCCCGCCGGCCAACGCCTTCAGTGTAATATTGTTGCCGATCACATTCGCCTTCGGCCATCTGCCGCCGACGCTGTCGGTTTCATCGCCGGAGTCAGGGGTATACGGATCTTTCAAATCACCGGCATCCAGGATCGAACCCTGGGCGGCCAGCATGACGTCCCCCCGATAGGACAGGACGTTCTTCACACCCATGTCCCCTTCGGAATCGGCGATGTTAATAGTGTTCAGTGCAACCGCCATCAGCCATCCGTTCTGCGGCTGATCCGCCGAGAAAGCGGTATGGACTTCGAGCGGATCATCGCCCGCACCGATCGCGTCGCCGGCGATCAGCGTCACATGGCGCCCAAGGACCTTGCTGAAATCGTGATGCTCGCCGTCCAGAATCAACCCGTCCGCCCGGATGACGATATCGCCGGTCTGAGCGTATATACTTGAAATCCTGAGGTCCGGTGCATTTCCGGCTGTCAGGTACGGATACGTACTGTTCGGAACACATGCACCGTTGACCAACTGGCATTGCGTGGTGATAACGTCCCGGAATGCCCGCGCCGTCAGGGTGCCTGCGCCGCCGATCAGAGTGTAGATCGGACGATTCGCATCGCCGACGGACCCGCTGCCGCCTTCCAGAACCACATCGCCGGTCGTAATCACGTTGGCCATATTCTGCGGCGTTTCCGCCATGTTGTTAATGTTCCGATGGCTTTTGATCCTGATTTCGCCGCCGTTGATCGACTCGATCACGCCCAGATTCAAATCACCCTGCATCTCCGTCCCGCCGCCCAGGTAAATGTTGTCGCCTGCACGGGTGTTGATAACGCCCGTTGCGTCGATGTTGACATCGTCGCGGGAGTAGATGTGCAGAGAAGTGATTTTTCCCGTATAGGCTTGCACGTCTTCAATAACACCAAACAAATCTGTATAAACGGCATTCACCAGGGTTATCTGGGCGTCAATGGTCATCACCGATCCGTTGATCGCCGTGATTTTCAGGGTTTTCAGACCATCTCCAAAGAGGGAACGCATCATTGCATTCTGAATTTGAAGCTGCATGCCTTCCGCAAAGCCCAGCGTCTCCCAGTTTATCCCTGCCGATGCCCACAGAGCGTTCCCGAAAAAGAAGATGTCTCCGCTGTAATTCGGACCGATGAACAGCACATCGGATCGTTCAGCCGCCGCCAGCGCGACCTTCTGATCATCCGTCAGTGTTCCCAGCGTGCCGTCAGGGTTGACCGGAATAATCACCGGAGTCTTGTTGAAGATGCCGATGGTACCGGAGACTTCCAGCGTAACATTCCGGGCCACAATATTCGGATCTTCGATATCGGTCATCGTGCTTGAAACGGGCTTCAACAGGTTGGCGCTGATGAGCTGCAGCAGTTCCGCCTCCGTCCAGACTTTGACGGTTCCTCTGATTTCCGTCTTTTCCGCATCTGAAAGGGTGTAGTTGAAATGCGTATCGAACGCATCCCCGTACTTGCCATAACTGGCATGGAACGTACGGTATTGCTCCGTGCGTGAATTTTCCAGCGTCTGCAGCGCGTCCGCCACAAAAGCGTCCAGCTCGGCGCCGGACAGCCCTTGCTCAATTCCCTGCTGCTTATAGAAATCCGTGTAAAACACGCTTTCGGCAGCAGTCAGTTCCACAACAAACGCGTCGTCAAAACTTGTCGGATCTGCCTGAAGGTTCCGGTATTGCCAATAGGTACGATATTCCTGCGTCTTCATAACGATAACAGACTGGTAAAGATTATCGATCTTTGCCTGCGCGCCGGTTTCATTCAACAATTGCAGTCGTTTATACACCGAATTCAGCAGATCATCATAAGTCCGCTCATCGCGGGTCTGCAGTGTGTTGGCGTCGATCAGGCTTCCGTTTGGTACTTTCAGCCAGACGTCGCCGTTGGTGGTCATTTTTTCCAGATACAGGTCTCCGGTTGTTTCTTCCAGATAAATGTTATCCAGAGCCGTTATGTTGACTCTTCCATACCAACCGCTAAAGCGGATCCGCTGGTTGGAATTGATCCGGAGCGGAGCATCTTTGCTGACGCCGATTCCGCCGCCGCTCTTCAACGTGATGCTCTGCCCGCTGACCTGTCCGGCTTTATTCTCTGCCGCAATCAACGACCCCGCGGATTCAATCGAGACGTTTCCATCGCCCGCGCTGACCACATCAATTTTCAGATCTCCCGAAAGGTTCTTCAGATAGATGCTGTGCGTTGTGGAATAGGTATACAGGAATGCCCGCGGTTTATCCACCAGTTGTACCACGACCGGCTGACTGGCCATCCCAATTCCTCCATAGGCTTTCAACGTCACACCGATCGCGGAAACAGATCCGGAATCATCCGTGCTGAAGATCCCGCCATTTTTAGACTCGATCGTCACGTCACCGGTAGGATTTGCCAGCGCTCCCTGCAGAATTACGCTGCCGGCGCCGTTAGATTGGATCGATATATCCCCATTTACCGCACCCACGAAAGATATTTTGATCGGTTGATGGGCATTAATTTCATGCGTATACGTGTGAAGGGTGCCTGTCACCTGTTTATAGGTCGCTTCATATACTTTGGTTCCATACCAGGTCCAATACGTATTCGACCAGACCAATAATGTACCGGAGTCGTAATTTGTTATAGATTTGGAAGAATTTACCAGATCAGGCCGGTTAGGATTGTCGTCCTTGAAATAATAAGGACCATTTCCACCATATTGTGCCTGCGAAGCCTGCCAGGAACCCCATTCATCATCATCAACCTGAAATACATCCGGAACAAAGTCCAGCCAATTTCCCCGTTTGACATAGGCGTAACGGGTCTGCGTGGTCGTTTGGACAGTTGTCCAGCCATAATACCAGGATTTATCCGGCGCGTAATTGATTGTGGCGCCCGTCACCGTCGTCGTTTTGGATGTAGTCGCGCTTCCTGAGGTTTCCACCTCAATTTGTCCCGCACTGTGTGTAAAAATCGAAGTATACGTTTTATCTTCCACTTTCGCATCGATCTTCGACGGATCCAGAGAAGGGGTTCCGCCGGCATAGTCATGAATAATCAAAGTACCAGCGCCAGCCAGAGAAAGGTCGATACCGCCAATGAGAACATTGATATCAGTATTGTTTATAATCGTAACCGTTGGGTATCCGCTTAACACTTTGATCTGCCCCTGTCCGGTACTCAGAACCTTCCCGAACAATTCGACATACCCCCCGCTGCTCTTGATCGGATCCGTCTCAAATTGTTTGCTCAGCGTATTGTAATAAACGCTGAACCCCGGATTATTCCTTGAAGTTATTGGCAGGAAAATTCTCCCCTGCTTCGTTATCATCAGGGCCGTCGCTTCAATCCAGGCAGTGTTTGTTATCGTAAGCTTGTATACCTCCCGTCCGCTCTGAATAATACCGTTCAGATTGATATATTCCGCTTGAATGGAAATACGGTCACCGAACAGCGTAGAGTTACTGGTGCCATTCACATAATTATTGTAATATTCCTGAGAAATATCGCCCAAACCACTTCCAACGGTAACCCATACCGGACAGATATACAAGTTAGGCAAGGTACCGCAAATCCGGTAAGTATAATAACCGGATGAATTATTGAGGAAATCAGACGTCTCGCCGCCAACAGAGTAACTGGTCAGCCCTTCTACATAGACGTCTCCGCCGCTAATAATGTTTTGCTGAATGGACCGGACGGTATTCAATATCTTTACAGTCGATTTCCCTGTGACTACCGTGATGATGTCAACGGAGCCGTTTGGATTGATAATGCCAGTGCCATTGTTTAAGGAGGAGAGCAACGTGATATCCGGCCAGCGAAGGTTTTCTTCAAAGTTTCTCCGTTTCGCGTCATCAATAATAACGCCCGGGCCTCCCTGAACATTCGGCGTGTAGTCTGCTATGTTCAAGCGATTCTCAATCAGGACGGATGGAACATTCGATCCGGCAGGCGGTTGAGGAAGCACAAAGGTTGCAACCCCCGCTACAGCCTGCGGGTCCACGTCCGGTTGGTTAAAGCGGTTCAGAAGCTCAACTTCACGTTCATTAGATTCTGAGATCACGCTGTTATCCGTCCCAAGCCTGACCGTATTGAGATATACGCCGCCGTTATCGTCGGGAATCAGGATTCCGAGGATATTCAGGAACGCCTGCGTATTATTAATGATCTCAACTTTGGAATTTCCAGGCGCGATGAAAGTGCCAGTCCCTTGCAGAATCCCAGTGCGAATATCAATTCTTCCGGCTGCGGCGATGATTTGCGGAATCGTGATCGTGATCACTTCTGAAGTTGTAGAAACGGTCGTACCGCTTGCATCCTGGCCAGGGTAGTATGTGGCAAGTTGCGCCTGTATTCTGGCAATCTCATTGGTGTAAAACGTCCACAAAGTGCTATTCGTAGCCCCGAAGTCAGCCAGCATTTGCTGCGCATGGTGTAAAGCTTCGACCAAGGGCGAATTTGCCGTGTAAATTCCAAGCGTGTATTCGATATTACCAATGTTTACCGGCGTCTCGACTGAGTAAATATTCTTCGTCGCATCGGAGGTGTCATTCACGATAATAACGAGATTTTCAAAAGTAATCCGTTGGTCACGGTTGAATCCGGTTTCTGCCGTTCCATTCATTTCAACCGTCGCATGACTTTCCGCCAGAGACTGACCGGTGAACAGTTCCGTTGAGTTATTGGAGAACAATTTTGAAATTCCATCCGCCGCTTGACTCACCCAACTGACCACCTTCGCCTTGGCAAGCAGATCAATCGAGTCATTGTTTTCCGCGTAGAGGCTCAGTTGGTTCCCTGAGCGGACGATGCCGCCTGCCGCGATACGGATCAGGTTGGTCTGAACCGCGAACGCAAACGCATCAACGTCGTCAATCGGGAAGGCCGACCCGGCAAATCCGTCCCAGCGGGCATGGACTTTATAAGTATCCGGCGCGCTGAGCACGGTATTGATCGTACTGCGGCCTGCGGCGAGCGTCAGATCATTTTGCGCCTCAAGTTTGGCGCCGTTATGGACAATGATCTGGTTTTTCGGATAGATTTCAACGAGGGTTTTCCCGGTCATCACCGTCCCTGCGCCAAAGGTTTCGATGTCTGTCGTGCCTTCCAGCGTCCCTGATCCGCGGGTGGAGATCGCCATCGCACCGTTGGAAATCAGTTGGCTGCCGGCGCCGATCACAACTTCCGCCAGAATTTCTTTGGCGCTGATCGTGTTGTATCCTCCCGCGCCCGTGACCACGCCGCCGGTCGTGAAAGTGAGCATGCTGTTTGCGTTAACGATATTCTCCGCCGCGATGAGGATCTGGTGCAGACTTTTATCGACGCCGTTTGATTGCAGCGTTGCAGACGGTCCAATATCGACGCGCGTGGTCAGCTTGATCGTTGTGCTGCTGTAAGCGCCGGCGCCGCTGACTACGCCGCCAGTCGTGCCGGACTGCGCATCCGAGACGTCCGTCTTATTTGTCGCTGCCAGGGTGATCGTCCCGGCGATAACTTTGCTGTTTTGCCCGATGCCGACAACGACTGTCGAATCCACCGTGTTGGTGCCGTATACGCCGGCGCCGGCGATGACGCCGCCGGTAACCGATTCCAGTGACGTCCGCGTTTTCGTCGTATGAACTGCCGTCAGTTGGACCGAAGATCCATTTTTGATTTCGCTGCCGGTTCCGATCAAAGCGCGTGTATCCCCTTTGGATTCCGTCGTGGAATGGGTCGATGTGCCGGCGATGACCCCGCCGGACCCGCTGCTGGATTGAGCGGTGTGATCCACCTCTGTATACGCCAAAATAGTGACCGTGCCCAGTGTTCCGGGGTACAGTTTGACGCCGTTTTGGATCATTGCCTTCGTGGTAACGTCTGAAGACGATTTTGCGTCGCTTCCGCCGGCCGCGATGATCGCGCCGTTCACATTGGTTGTGACCGCGCGCAGTCTGGCAAAATTGAGCGCGGAGAGGGTGAATTGAATGACTTCGAGGGTCACATTGTCCGCGACCGAAGCGATCACAGACGAATGATCGTTCGCTCTGGCGACTGTGGCGTTGACGCCGATCAGCGCAC
>CALCQT010000312.1 GCA_937894825.1 uncultured Anaerolineaceae bacterium | reverse complement strand
GATCAGTCCCAACGTTTTATACATCCAATGATCCTTTATTCAACGATTTTTCCAACCACCGGCAAGTTTGAAAGCACAGTTGTGCCATGCGGCGACCTCGACTTCAGTTCCTCGGTCAGATCCTTTCCGGCGGAATTGCCTTGATGGCTGCCATTGTTCCACTTCGGGTTGTCGGTCACATCATAGATTACGCCGTCGATTGCTACATAAGCCGGTCTGCCATCTTTTCCGTCATACTCGGCAAGTTCTTCCAGCGTCAGCTCAAGCTGAGCGGTTTCTGTATCCGTACCAGAAGCGGGAACTTCCACTGTATTTTCGGGAGGTACCGGCGTCGCTGTTGGTTGTTGCGTGGTGCAACCCGCTCCGACGAGTATCAGGATAATCATCGCAAAAGTCAATGCGGTAAAATGTTTTCTCATTTGTTACTCCTTTTAAGCTTGCAATAATAGTTCTCATCCCATTTGGGATGGATTATCTCCTATTATGCGGTATTTTTCTATTATTGGGTGAAATTAACATGATTTTTACTTTTTTTTATGACTGTTTGTTATGCGTTTTGAAGGTTCCCCGTGGTTTCGGATGGTGAAATGAATCATGCGGTCTGATTGCTTCCAAACAATCAAACCGGAGCCTCTTTATTGTCGGTCGCATTCGTTCCTGTGTACTAATTGTTCCGTTTGAAATGGTCCCATCCGCTCATGTGCAGCGGCTTAATTTTCCCATCCGCCAGAACAAATTGCTGGCCTTGCCCGGCAGGCAAAATCTCGCCGATGATCGAGACGGGGACGCCGGTCTCGGCAGTGATCCCGGCTGCCAGTGTCTGCGCTTGTTCGGCAGGAACGGTGAACAATAATTCGTAATCTTCTCCCCCGTGCAGGGCAAAATGCCATTCATCGTCATATTTTTGCTGTGCGAGTTCCCGGTTTTCTTTCGCGACCGGAAGTTTTTCCGCAAAAATTTTCGCCCCGACTTTGCTGCTTTCACAGATATGACCCAGATCTCCGGTCAATCCGTCGCTGATGTCAATCATGGCAGTGGCGGTTTGGCGCGCCGCAATCCATTGCCCGGCACGGATGCGCGGGGTGGGCATGTCACGCCGGGAAGCGGCGATTGGACCGTACTCGGGAGATGTTGTCAGATCCGCATCCAGGATCAGCGCAACGCCTGCGGCAGCGTCGCCAATCGTGCCGGTCACCAGAATTTTGTCGCCTGGCTTGGCGTTGTTCCGGAGCAGCACCTGAGATGGCAAAATATCGCCCAGCAATGTGATATCAATCGTTACTCCGGATTGGGATGATGAAATATTACCGCCGACGATCGTGGTTTCAGCCAATTCGGCCTCCATGCGCAGTCCGGCATACAATCCATCAATGAACGTCACTGGCAGATCGTCCGGCAGCCCTAAGGAGACGAGGGCAAACCGCGGGCGGCCGCCCATGGAGGCGATGTCGCTCAGGTTGATGGCGAGCGCTTTCCGCCCGATGTTTTCAGGGGTTGCTGCGCTGCGCAGAAAATGGATCCCTTCGCGCTGTGTGTCACAGGTGGCCAGCAAAAGCCGCCCGCCCTCGGTCTGCAGCACGGCGGTGTCGTCCCCGATCCCGACCAGCACCCCCGGACCGCTTTCCGGCAGCATCCGCCGGATGCGGTCGATCAATCCAAATTCGCCCAATTCCCTGATGTTCATTCCTAATCCCCCGTTTTCCTGTTTGTGTTGTACTTTTGACACCCTTATCATTTATGTTCTAAAGTATACAACGATCTGGCCGTCGAAAGCAGGCGTGCTAATCCTAAAACTGTTATGCAAAAAACGATACAACGATGTTCCAGAACGAACGGGGGTATGTAAAAAAAGCATATCACGTCTTTTCTCGTTTGCCCTTGCGAAAGAAAAACTGATGGTATAAATACAGCATGCACTCGTTAAGCCATTCGTTCACAATCGTTATTAGCATTATTATTTTGGCCCTGCTTCTTACGGGCCTTTTTACGATTCGATTGGGAACGGACGCATGACGCGAAGACTGACTGCATAAAGACTGAGAACAGAAACCAAAACCACCCAATCAAACGGGTGGTTTTTTTTATTCAAAACCAAAACCTGGAGGAGTGCATGCGTTCAGACAAGATCAAAAAAGGGGTATCCCAGGCGCCGCATCGCGCGCTGCTCAAAGCGACCGGCGTCACCGACGCGGACATGCGGAAACCTTTCATCGCAATCGTAAATTCATATATCGATATTGTTCCGGGGCATGTTCATCTGCAAGACTTTGGACGGCGAATTAAAGCGGCTGTCCGGACTGCCGGCGGCGTCCCGTTTGAATTCAACACGATCGGTGTGGATGACGGCATCGCGATGGGGCATGCCGGGATGAAATACTCCCTGCCTTCCCGTGAGCTGATTGCCGACAGCGTTGAGACGATGATCGAAGCGCACCAGTTCGACGGTATGATCTGTATTCCCAACTGTGACAAAATCGTTCCGGGCATGCTGATGGCGGCGCTGCGGGTGGATATTCCGGCCATTTTTATCTCCGGCGGACCGATGGCTGCCGGCCGTTCACCGGACGGCGAGGCGCTGGATCTGATTTCCGTCTTTGAGGGTGTCGGCGCCTATCAAAGCGGCCGGATTGACGCCGAACGGCTGAAGATGATCGAAGATCATGCCTGCCCGTCCTGCGGTTCCTGTTCCGGGATGTTCACGGCGAACAGCATGAATTGTCTGATGGAAGTGCTGGGACTGGAGCTGCCTTATAACGGCAGCGCGCTGGCACAGTCTGAGGAACGGGAGAAAATGGCCGAACGGGCTGCCGGGCTGATCCTCGAATTGATTGAGCGCGATATCACGCCCCGCCGGATTGTGACGGCTGAGGCGCTGGATGACGCCTTTGCGCTGGATATGGCGATGGGCGGCTCTTCCAACACGGTGCTGCACACATTGGCGCTGGCGAATGAAGCCGGGCTGGATTATCCGCTGGAGCGGGTTAATGCAGTCGCCGATCGGGTGCCGCATCTCTGCAAGGTGAGCCCTTCCGGTAAATGGCACATGGAAGACGTGCACCGGGCCGGCGGCGTTCCGGCCATTCTGAACGAAATCGACGCGCAGGGTGCTGTGCTGCATCCGGACCGCCTCACGGTGACCGGCAAGACGCTGCGCGAGAACATCGCCGGCGCGAAAATCCTCGATCCTGAAGTGATCCATCCCTATGAGCAGGCGTATTCCCCGCGCGGCGGACTGGCGATTTTGTTCGGAAATTTATGCCCGAATGGCGCGGTGATTAAGACGGCCGGGGTTTCCGCCGCCATGCAGCATTTCCCTCATCAAGCCGAAAGGTATGCCGCTTATCTCGACTAAATAATAGTCGGCGGGTACGGTTTC
>CALCQT010000311.1 GCA_937894825.1 uncultured Anaerolineaceae bacterium | reverse complement strand
GCTGCAGGTATGATGAAAACTGGCCAGTCGTTTTTGCGTCACAGGGATATTCTCTCCATGGATAAAGGCAATTTTTCGGTGTCCTTTCTCATAAATATGCCGGACAAGGTTGCTCATATCATGAATGTTGTCGGAGATGATCGCGGTACGGTTCTCAAAAACGTAATCGATCGAAACCAGCGGGATTTCACTCTGTGCCAATTCCAGCACTTCCTGCCCAACAGATTTTGAGCAGGCCAGCATAATCCCGTCACACTGGCGATAACGGCAGTGATCCAAATAACTTCTTGAGCGATTGTTGATGAAGGTGATTTCATAATCCTGACTCTCAGCTTCAACCTTAAAGCTGTTCAGAAGACTGGCGAAATATTCGTGGGTTAAACCGGAGCCCATATGCTGATGAAATATGACACCGAGATTATAGGACCTTTTTGTTTTCAAAGCCCGTGCCGCCGCATTGGGAAAATATCCCATCTGCTTAGCGATTGCCCGAATTTTCTCGCCGGTGTCTTTTCCGATATCCGTGCCGCCGTTCAAGGCTTTGCTGACAGTCGCTGATGAATACCCTGTCTCTCTGGCAATATCTTTAATGGATACCATATTGGGTTTTCCTCTCATACGAGTGCGAAGATCGGATCATAGGCGCCATGAAAAAGGATGGTTTGCACATATTTGTTACGGGAATCGTCTTTCTGGCATAGCCCTGGCTGGATTGCAATGCGTGTTGAGAAACAGATCACTTAATCGTTTACGTAAATTAATTGTACAGAAAAGAAAGAAATTGTGGAATGGATTAAAGATACCTTTCAAATATGATTAAGAAATGACATTTATCCTGACTGAATATTTTGCCGTAATGTCCCGCCGAATGCTCGGCGGAGTTCCCGCTTTTTAAGGTAAAAACAGGCGTGGTGAAATCGAAAGCTGTTTTGAATCTCTGAAGGTCTATGCGTTATTGTGTTTTTTTACAGAAAGACGATAAGGCTTCTATCAATAAAACAGGGATAAAAAAAAGAAACCATTTGGGTAAATGGCCTCTTCTGAAGAATTCGCTTTGATCAGAATGTCAAAGCAAAATATTATTCTTTAACGATTGCGCACAGCCGGAACATCGCGCTCCCTTTTACACGTGTCTCGCAGCCTCGGAGTCAACGTTGGATCCGACCCGATTTATCGCCTTTCGCCAGGTTCAGGATCTCCGCTTCGGTTGACAAATTGAAATCCATCTCCGTGGTCTGTTTCAGGCAGGACGCCGCGGTGGCGTATTCAATCACTGTCTGCGGGTCCCAGTCCTTTTTCAGCGCGTAAACCAGCCCGGCTGAAAAGGAATCGCCGCCGCCAACCCGGTCAACCAGTTGAATGCGATATTTCCGGGATTGGTAGCAATTGTTGTCGCTATAAAGCAGGGCGGACCAATTGTTTTCCGATGCGGAGGTGCTTTCCCGCAATGTAAAAGCGACCTTTTCAATATGATATTGTTTTGACAGTTGTTCCGCGATGCTGGCGTAGCTTGAAAAATCCAGTTCACCCGCAGTAACGTTCGTATTTTCCGGCACAATTCCCAGCATTTTGGCGGCGTCTTCTTCATTGCCGATCAGGACATTGACATATTGGACCAGTTTTTTCATCACGGGCTGGGCCTTTTCTTCAGTCCACAGGGTGGCCCGATAGTTCAGGTCACAACTGATCTTCACCCCGGCCGCTGCCGCTGCAATGCAGGCGTCTTCCACGATTTCAGGCAGATTTTCTCCCAGCGCCGGTGTTATTCCGGTGAAGTGGAACCAATCCGCGCCGTAAAAAATTACCTTCCAATCAAAATCCTGGCGCTTTGCTTCGGCGATCGCGGTGTGTTTCCGGTCATAAACGACTTTCGAAGGACGCTGTGACGCACCCCGTTCGAGGTAGAAAGTGCCGATTCGCTCACCACCGCGGGCGATGAATTTTGTCCCGACAGAGAACCGTTTGAGCGACAGGATGGCCGTATCAGCAATCGCGTTGGAAGGAAGTCTGCTCACAAATTCAGTCTCGATCCCGTTCAGGCCCAGACTGACCAGGACGTTTGCTTCTGCACCGGTGTAATTGACATCAAAACTGGTCGCCTGCAGAAAACGTTGATACCCTGGTGGGCTCAGTCGGAGAATAAAATCGCCAAAACCGACAACTTTTCCCATCATTTCTATCCTTTAATGCTTGCGGCGATGTCGGTGAGCTTTCTGGCATAGGCTTCGATCTCGTCAAATTTACCTTCAGCAATCAACTTCTTATTGCAGAGCTGACCGCCGATCCCGGCGCCCAGAATCCCGAGTGACAAGTAGGTTTCGAGATTTTCGGCAGAAATTCCGCCCGTCGCGATGAATTTCAGGTGGCTGATCGGGCCGAAAATATCTTTGATATATCCTTTTCCCAGGTAATCACATGGGAAAAGCTTAATATAATCGGCGCCCGCGTTGTGGGCGGTCATGATTTCTGTTGGGGTCATTGCGCCGGGGATGGAAATCAAACCCAATTCTTTGGTCGCTTTAATCACATCGACATCGGTATTCGGAGCGACGATGTATTTTGCGCCCGCATCCGCCGCGGCCTTTACCTGCTCACGGTTGAGAACAGTTCCGGCGCCGATGACCATCTGCGGAAAACGTTGGATGAGTTGTCGGATTGATTCCGCGGTATTTTCAAGCGCAGCGGGATCTGTCTGGTTATATGTAACTTCAAGCAGCTCAACGCCGCCTTTCAGGATCGCGCCGGCAAAATTGTAGAGCGGTTCCCCGCTGATTGTCCTGGCGATGGCAATAATTTTTTTTGCTTCGATTTGCTTTTTTGTTTCCTGTATCATTTTCCCATTCCTTTTTTGTTTTGGAGATTATGATGCTTTGTATAAATAATTCCTGAACCGATGGAATTAATAGCTGGAGAGGTATATATGACGCTACTTTGGCTTTGTATAGCCCATCCGCAGGGATAATTGTTCCGCTGCCTCCTGTAACTTCGGCAAAACAGAATCAATTTTGTGTGTTTTCAGTAAATCCATTCGGGTAATACTCATTGCGGCGACGGCGTTTCGCGTAAAATCAAAGACCGGAACAGCCAGGCATTGGCTGTTCTCGACGTGTTCACCACGATCCACCGCATATCCATTGGCCCGGACTTGTTCGATTTCGCGGGCCAGTTCGTCGTAGTTCATGATCGTTTTGGAGGTCATTTTTTGGTAATTGAGCGACCGGCCAATCCTTTCCGCCTCTTCAGGGGGTTGTTGTGAAAGAAGAACTTTCCCTAATGCCGTGCAGTACAGCGGTTCACGTTTTCCGATTTGGGAGTAAAGCCGGATGCTGTTAAACTGCTCGACCCGTTCAAGGTACATCACTTCATTATTTTCGAGCACCCCGAGATAGGAAGTGCCGGCGAAAGTGGCGGCGAGATCATGCATGAATGGCATGGCTTCCGTTTTAAGGACGATTTTGTTTAAGTACACGCTCGCGATTTCAACGAATTTATAGCCGAGCACATACATATTTGTCTGCTCATCTTTTTCAATGTAATGACGTGAAGAAAAAGTACTGAGGATGCGGTAGATTGTGCTTTTGGGTAAGTCGGTTCTGCGGGAAAGCTCAGTAATGCTGAGACCGGCTTCTGAGGTCGCCAGCTGTTCAATAATATCCAGTGCACGGTCAATGACCTGCACTTGCGAGGTTTCATTTTGTTTGTCCATGTTTCTGTGGATTATATCATTAAATCCATATTGCAAAATATATTTTTGTTATATGGCATAAAAATCACTTTTTACTGGTCTGGATTGCTGTATTTCCCTTGATCTTATCCATGATTATGATGATCTGAAGCAGGATATGATATAATTAAATTATAAAATTCTGTTTC
>CALCQT010000310.1 GCA_937894825.1 uncultured Anaerolineaceae bacterium | reverse complement strand
GATCAAGCCATCTCCCGCAACATGTACCTGGACACCCGTTCGATTGATGACCTGATGGAAATCTATCTGACCGCCTGGAAAAAAGGGTTGAAAAGCACCTATTATCTGCACATGAAACCGCGCCACACCGCCGAACAAAGCACCACCGCTGTCAACAAGCGGGAGCAGACCGGCAAAACCGGCTTCGGCGCGCTGCGCCGAGCAGAAAATCCAGCCGCTGTGCCGGCAGCCTCACAACCAACGCAGCCGGCGCGACCAGTACGAACGGCCCAATCGATCCAAACAAGCGCGAACGATGCAAACGAAGCGAATGCAATGGCCTGTCCGATTGATCCACAGGAACGGCTGCAGTGCGACAGTTGTCAATAATGAAAGGAGTACCCTATGCCACTCATCGGGAAAGCAAGCCCGCAGGATTATAATCTGCACCCGTCCCAGTACCCCTGGGCGCGTGAATTGTATGACCAGGCCATCGCCAATACCTGGTACCCGCACGAAATTTCGCTCAAAGAGGATCTGGAAGATTGGGCGAATATGACGGAGGACGAGAAGCACGCCGTCGAGTTTATTCTATCCTTTTTCAACCCCGCGGAGCTGATCGTCAACCGCGTCCTGGCGCTCGGCGTCTATCCCTACCTGAAATCGGCCGAATGTCACCTTTATCTGGCCAAGCAGATGTGGGAGGAAGCCAATCACTGCGTCGCCTTCGAGTATGTGTTGGAGACGCTGCCGGTAGACCGTGAGCAAGTTTATCAGACGCATCTGGAGCTGCCCGCCATGCAGGCCAAGGAAGCGTTCATCAACCGCACCATGCAGCGCATGACCGATGACCGTTATGACATCAACACGCCGGACGGGCAGCGGGATTTTATCCGCAATCTGGTGGCTTACAACATCGTCATGGAGGGCATCTGGTTTTACAGCGGCTTTATGGTCACGCTCTCGTTCCGCCAGCGCAACATTCTGCGCAATTTCGGCTCCATGATCCAGTGGGTGTTGCGCGACGAAAGCCTGCACCTGAAATTCGGCATCCAGCTCATTTTGACGCTGCTGGAGGAAAATCCCGATCTGGTCACGCCGGAATTCGCGTCCGAAATCGAGGCGCTGGTCATCGAGGGCGTCGAACTGGAGTCAAATTACAACCGGGCGTTGTTCCCGAACGGCATCCTGGGGCTGAACGCTGACTATGTCAACCAATATGTGCAATACGTGGCCGACCGGCGGCTGGAAGAATTAGGGCTCACGCCGCACTATCACGCCACCAACCCGGCCAAATGGATGAGCACTGCCACGGACGTATTTGAACTGGTCAACTTTTTTGAATCGCAGAACACAAGTTATGAAGTGAACGCCCGCGCTTATGACCAGTCCAATGATTCCGGAAATGTCAGGGATTCAGCAAAATAACTTGCAAATTCATTAGAATTAACACCAGGGCGGCCGGCAAAAGTCCGGCCGCCTTGCATCACATTATGAAAAGGAATTTGAAAGATGAAAGAAATTACCCCAAGAAACACACCCCCGTTCCGATTTGATGTCGTGGGCAGTTTTCTGCGGCCGGAACGGCTGAAGACAGCTCGGGCAGCGTTCACCGCCGGACAAATCCAAGCTGCAGAATTGAAGCAGGTAGAGGACGAAGAAATAACGCAACTGATCGCGCATCAGATAGCCTCCGGCTTGCATGCGATTACTGATGGCGAATTTCGCCGCAGCTGGTGGCATCTGGATTTCATGTGGGGACTGAATGGCGTTGAGCAGGCTACGCCTGAAAGCGGATATCAATTCCAGAGCGAAGTGACCCGCGCCGAGACCGCCCGTCTGACCGGAAAGATCAGTGGGGAAAATCATCCTTTCGTCGATCACTTCAAGTTCGTGCAGTCGCTCGCGACGGACGGCGTGATTGCCCGCCAGACCATCCCCGCGCCGGCACAATTCCTGGCCGAGATCGACCGCCCCGAGAACCGGCCGGTCACCGATCAGTTCTATCCCGACCGCGAAGCGCTGTATACCGACATTGCCGCCGCTTATAAACAGGTCATCGAGGATCTTTATGCCGCGGGCTGCCGCAATGTGCAGTTTGATGATTGCACCTGGGGGATGCTGTGCGATCCCGAATTCGCCAAAGCCGTTGAAGCGGCGGGCGGATCGATCCAGGCAATCGCGGATGTCTATCTGCACGTGAATAATTTGGCGCTGGCTGGGCTGCCGGCGGACCTGACCATGACGACGCACGTCTGCCGCGGAAACTACCATTCGACTTGGGCCTCTTCCGGCGGCTATGCGCCGATTGCGGAGACGCTGTTCGGGAAGGAAAACGTCACGGGGTATTACCTGGAGTTCGATACCGACCGGGCAGGGGATTTCCAGCCGCTGCAGCATGTCTCGGATGGGAAGCTGGTGGTGCTGGGGCTGGTCTCATCAAAGATCGGTGAGCTGGAAGATAAAGCGCAGATCATCGCCCGCATCAACGAGGCTGCCAAAGTTCTGCCGCTGGACCGCCTGTGCCTGAGCCCGCAGTGTGGGTTTGCCTCCACCGAGGAAGGCAATATTCTGACCGAGGCACAGCAGTGGGACAAGATCGCCTTCATCCGGGAGATCGCTGAAGAGGTGTGGGGGAGTTAGAGCACTGGCAATAGCGAAAAAAAGAACCAGAGAAAAAGCTCTGGTTCTTTTTTCCGCTGGAATCTAACCCGACCGGAAAACTTACGGACGCTGTAGGGATTTCCGTCTCCCAACAAATATAATGTTCAGCAGGAAAGGAATCAACAGCAAACCAAGTTCATTCTAATCACAACATTATTTTGCCAAGGCCGCAATCAACTCAATTTCTATCGGTGCACTGGATGGCAGTTCGGCGACTCCGATCGCGCTTCTGGCATGCCATCCTTTTTCGCCAAATACTTCGATCAAAAGCGCAGAAGCGCCTTCGATAACAGCCGGTTGCTGATTAAATCCCTCAGCCGAAGCGACATAACCGGTCACCCGCAGTATTCTTTCCACCCGATTCAGATCCCCCAGAACCGCCTGGAGCGCCGCAAGGCAATTCAGTGCAGCCAAACGTGCGGAAGCCTTGCCATCCAGAACAGATACCTCCGCCCCCAGTTTGCCTTGATAGACTAGTTTTTGATCCAGTGTACCAGTTTGTCCGGATACGTAAATTTGATTTTCAAATACGATTGCAGGCAGATAAGAAGCAACCGGTTTGGGCAATTCAGGAATTTCAATACTGACTTGTTTAAGATGCTTATAAATATCCACAAAACCCTCCTTAATAATTTATTGTGTGTCACATCCAACCCAAAAGATTCGGAACAAATCTTCCTTCTAACTCAGAGTCAGTAAACTTAATCAAAGAATGAATACCGGCGGACTTTCTCCTCAGCCACTTCAATCCCCAGTCCGGGCAAATCGGGAATGACAAAGCTGCCGTCCTTAATCTTCAGCTTTTCACAGAGAATGTCGTCCTCAAGCTCCATATAGACACTATCCATCGCCCTTGAGAAAGCGAACTTCGCAGCATAAACCTGCAAAATCGCCGCGGTTTTTATCCCCAAATCAAAACCGCAATGATGTATTAATGATAAATCAATTGCTTCAGAAAAATCAGCCACCTTGGAAATTTGAGATATCCCGCCGCAAGGATCCATATCGACAACCGCGGCATCAATTGCATCACGTTTTGCATATTCATATAAATTATTGGGTATATAAGAATCTTCATTGATCGCAACAGGCGTCGCGAACCGTTTTCGTAAGCTGCCGAATCCGTCAAAATCATTCACACGTAAGGGCTGCTCAACATATTCGAATCCAAAATCATTGATCGCTGTGAAATAACGAACCGCTGAAATCAGGTCATACGCCTCATTCATATCCACACGAATATTCATCGTATCCCCGGCCGCTTCCCGAATTACCCTGGCCCGTTCGATGTCCGAATACAGGTCCTGTCCGCCGGTGGTTTTATAGGTCAAATAGCCCATTTCTTTGATCATTGCGATCCGGTCCCGGGTGCAGGCGAAATCCTCAAGGCCCTGACAGTAAGCAATCTCCACCTTTGATCGAATTTTTCCGCCCAAAAGTGAATAAACCGGACGCTCAAATGCTTTACCCATAATATCCATACAGGCGATATCAACCGCCGTCAGGACGCCTCTGATCCCGATCGGGGGTTCAAAAGATTTTGCTGCCTTTGAGATAAACGCATCCGCACTGAAACAATCCTGCCCGATCACCAGGGGGCGAATATAGTCTTCAAAAAGAGACTTCTGAACAACGGGGTTCATTATGATATTTGCCTCGCCCCATCCGGTGATCCCATCGTCTGTGTACAGTTTTACCAGACAGCTTTCGGCAAATTCGAGTCCTTGTCCAGGCGGACAATCGTGCCCCCGATAAGGCGCGATACCACCTTTTAACGTCGGGATTACAGGAATCTTCACAAAAAACAATTCAATGTCTTTAATTTTCATAGTTTCGCTCTTGTTTGCTTATTAATATGGATAAAACGTGTTTTGACGAAAGCATAAACTTACATGGTGACGGCATAACGACTGATTTTTTCCGGGTCCACCTCAATCCCAAGACCGGGCTTGTCTGAGATCACAAAACTGCCATCGATAATCGGGATCTTTTCAACCAGAATGTCGTCAGCATGTCCCATGTAGGTGCTGTCCGTCGGATGGGAGAGCGCAGCCTTCGCAGCGTAAACCTGCAAAATAGCCGCAGTTTTAATCCCCATGTCAAAACCGCAATGATGAGCCAAAGGGATACCAAGTTCCTGACAAATATTCGCCATCTTCACCAGCGCGGAAATACCGCCCAATGGATCCAAATCGATCACGGCCAAATCAATCGCATTGGACAGGATATACTGGAGCAAATTGTGCGGAATGTAACAATCTTCATTGATGGCAATCGGTGTCAGCGATTTCTGAATAAGCGTTGCCATCTGATCGAAATGGTTGACCAGGATCGGCTGTTCCACATATTCAAGATTCAAGGATTCGACCGAGCCTAAGAACCGCACCGCCTGTGTGATATCATAACCCTGATTCATGTCAATGCGCAGCTCGATTTCATCCCCCGCCCACTCTCTGCAAAGCCAAGCTCTGCGGATATCATCATTCACATCGCCGCCGCCCTTGGTTTTGATCGTCTTGAACCCCTGGTCCCTGATCGATTGAATTTTGTCACGCGCGATGACATCCTCATAAATTCCGATGCAATACGCGATGCCTGCCCGATCGCGTACTTTCCCTCCCAGCAGGTTATAAACCGGCTGTTGCACGGCCTTGCCAATAATATCCCAGCAAGCTATATCAATCCCGGCCAGCAAACTCTTCGAAAAAATTGGCGGCACAAATGTTTGGCTTAATTGTTGCAGAATTTCATTGCGGTCGAATACATCCACGCCGCACAAACGATCCCGGATCTTCTCATCGAAAAGTCTGCGATGGAATTTCAAATTGATAATGGGGTTGGTCTCGCCCCAGCCGATCAAACCGCTGTCGACAGTCACTTTATAGATGCAGCTCGTCGCTGAAGTTAATCCTGTCCCGACTGGCAGATTATGCGAAGACCCCGCGTGCTGCT
>CALCQT010000309.1 GCA_937894825.1 uncultured Anaerolineaceae bacterium | reverse complement strand
AGAGATGCTGCTTTCGCCCGCTGCAGTCTGGGAAGTCTTTATGTCAGTTGCGGAAAACTCAACGCCGCTATGCTCCTTTTTAATCAAACGAAAAGCTTTTTTGCGGCTACTCCCGGACAGTTTTCAACCTTCGAAGAGTTGATCGATAAAGAATTAGGCAGCATCTATCTGGCTCGCAACCAGCTCGCTGAAGCCGAAGTGTATTTTCAAAAATGCCTCAAAAACGGTAAAAGCGATTATATGCTTAACAATTTTGACACGCATATTCGGTTGGCGTATTTTTACCAGTGCAAAGGAGATCCGCTGAACGCAAAAGCCGAATTTGACCGCGCCCGGGAACTTTGTTCGCAAAGTCAGAGTTTTCTGGATGACGTGATCCTCAATCTCAACGAGGGAAAATGGGCGCTCTTGAAGGGACAGGTGTTCACGGCTCAAAAAATACTGCAGAACATTGAACTGGTTCAGCAGGAACCACCCGAAGGGATAACCGAAAAACAGACCGGACAGCCGATCAAATATCCCAAGGCACTCAGGATCAACGCACAGTTGGTCTCTGTCCGGCTTGACCTCATCCAGGGACAGGCTGCCAATTCTGATGATAAACTCAAACAGGCCAAAGAAAAACTGAACCAAATCATACCGGACTTAACCGCCAGAAATCTGATCGAAAGACTCATTGAAGCACTGATCCTCTCCGCGTTTGTCGCTCAGGAATTGGATGATCCGGATCAGATGATGGCGGCGCTTGAAAGCGCGCTCCGGTTCGCGGAACCCGAAAGTTTCCGACAGGTCTTCATTAATGAAGGGATCCCAATGTCACGCGCGCTGCTGCAATATCTTAATTTGCGCAAACAGCGGGAAAGCACGGAACCCTTGCCGACGCGCGAGTTTATCAGCGATCTGCTTTTCCGATTAAGCGGAAAGGAAGATCACACCCCGGATGAACACGCGTTTTCTGAAAAGCAAGAGGAGGAGAACCTCTTTTTGACGGATCTGCTCACTGTCCGCGAGAACGAGGTCATCCGGTTAGTTGCCAAAGGACGTTCGAACAGCGAAATTGCAGGCGACCTTTTTATCTCAGTCAATACAGTCAAACGTCATTTGAACAACGCGTATCTGAAACTCGGTGTATCCACCAGGACACAGGCCATCCGGGTGGCCCGAAACCAGGGATTAATCAACTAAGGTTTGTTATTGTTGTTTCCGGGACAGAAAATCCTTTAATAAATCTCCAAGATTATTCCGGCCTCAATACATTCTCCTTCAGGCTTTGAAATAATTGGCGAATTAATACTGAACTAATACTTCTGGTTCAATACATTTATTCAAAAAATTGTTAAGCTATTTTAAATGATAAATAATATGCGGGATTGGTTTCCATTTCTATTTACCGGATCGAACCAGCCCGCCATAGGAAGGGAGACAGCCTTATATGAGAATCTTTTATTTTACAGAAGTTCAAACATTCCTGGTGGATATTCTAGCCTGGGTTTTCTTCCATTTGAGCATTGGATTTACGTTCTCAAAATTATCCATCCGACACTTCAATCCGACCAGATCCTGGTTCCAGACAAAAAATTGGGAAAAAGATGGACTGATCTACCAAAAACTTTTCAAAGTTAAAAACTGGAAGAAAATCATCCCAAGCGGCGCCGCGCTCTATAAGAATGCTTATGAAGTAAAACATCTGACAGAAGTGACAATCGACAACGTGCGCCTGTGGATCCAGGAAAGTTGCCGGTCCGAAGTCTGCCATTGGCTGATGATGATACCCGGTGGATTTTTCTATCTGTGGAATAGCGTGGAAGTCGGACGTCTGATGGTTTTTTATGCCTTTGCCAATAATATCGTACCGATCATCATGCAGCGGTACAACCGTCCACGGGCCAGGAAATTATTGTCTCAAATGGAGAAAAAACTTGCACCGCCGGCATCAAACCAGTCCGGTTATGAATTCGCGGTTACTGAAGCCTGACACTGCCGTCTCAACAAACTGTTCTTTTACTTTATAAGACGACCATAAACCTGGAGTCCAGTGATACCATGCGTAATAGCACCATTTTCTCTGGACTTCGGGTTTTCTGTTTCTTCCGCCGCATATTAACACGGAAAACAACCCGGGTTATCCTTGAACGCTAACACCGATATACTCCCGATATACTACTTTTGATTCAAAGAAAACGCGGATTAATTTCGTATGATTAGCTTAAATTTACATACGTCTTTGAATTCGAAAATAATTTTCCCATTCAAAACCAGATACCGTTCACGATCGTTTTCCGATCTTTTATCAATAGGAGGATACTATGGAAGAAATAAAGGAAATCAAGGGACTGGAAGAGAAAACAAAAAACGGGGACCTCAACATATTGCTGAAAACGCTCATTCAGCAAGGGCCAAAAGTGGCAAAAAATCGCCCGCTGGTAAAAATTGCCCTGGCAGCCGCTGAGAATAAAATGGTGAAAGACGGAAAAAGCCGTCTAAAAACCGAAACCGCCACCCCATCGGGAATCATTCGGGACCAAACAGCCATGAGCCTGGCCATGCTGAATTCGGTATCGCGTGTTCTTCTGGAATGCAAACCATCCGACGCTACGTATGAAAAAGCCGCCTCGATTCTCGGAAAAGATTTGTTGGTGGAAAAAAATCTTCGCAAAGAAAAGAGCGTTGACTTCAAAAAAAAGTTCGGCATGCACCAGCCCTCTTTTCTTTTAATCAGCCCAACCAAAGGCTGCAATCTGCACTGTATCGGTTGTTATGCTGATTCCGACTATCATGTGATTTCGCTGGAGTGGGACGTCGTCGAAAAGATGGTTGCCCAAGCCGAAGAACTATGGGGCGTCCAATTTATCGTCATCAGCGGCGGTGAACCTTTGTCTTATCACTCCAAGGGGAACGGGATTCTGGAACTGGCGGAAAAACATCCCGATATGTATTTCATGTTCTACACCAACGGGACACTGATTACCGATGAGGTGGCAAAACGAATGGGTGAGCTGGGCAACATTGTCCCGATGATCTCATTGGAAGGCTGGAAAGAGAAAACTGACGCCCGGCGCGGCGCAGGTATTTTTGACAAAGTCATGCACGCGATGGATTTACTGCACGATGCTGGTGTGCTGTACGGAACTTCACTGACAGCAACCCGCGACAACGCGGAAGAGCTGCTCTCGGATGAATTCATCGATTTCCTGTTTTTGAAAAAACATGTGGCGCTGACCTGGATATTCCAGTATATGCCGATCGGCCGATCCTACACACTGAACCTGATGGTCTCCCCGGAACAGCGCAAATGGATGTGGGATCAAAGCTGGAAATTTATCCGTGAAAAACATTATTTCGTCGCGGACTTCTGGAATCACGGTACGGTTGTGGACGGCTGCCTTTCCGCGGGCGGGCATGGCAGCGGCGGGTACTTTTACATCGACTGGGACGGGCATGTTTCGCCCTGCGTCTTCCTGCCATTCACACCGGTTAACGTAAAAGATATTTTTGCAAAAGGCGGGAATCTGAATGATATCTATGCCACACCGTTTTTCTCATCCATCCGGAAATGGCAGGTCGGGATCAAGGACAGGACCAAAGGCAAGAATTTGCTGAACCCCTGTCCGATGCGCGATCACAATGCCGATCTGCGGAAAATGATCTCAAAACACGAGCCGGATCCGCTGGACCCGAACGCAGCCGCGGCGATTCAGGATGCGGACTATGCAAAAGGAATGGATGCCTACGACGAGGCCTACGAGAAGATCACCGATGAACTTTGGGAAAAGAATTACGTTTCACAAAATAACGGCGAACAAAAATAACACACAATATGCGGTTGGCTTGTTCAGTTTTCTGAGACAATTCCGCTGACCCTTCTGCTCCCCTCGGGCCATTCGGTTCGAGGGGAGCGTCCTTTTAAAGAGGAAACCCTCCGACAGCACAGTGCGCTCCCGATGTATAAAAAAAATTCGCATGCAGAATCATAAAAGAATAAGCTGCCAAAAGCAGAAATACGAATCGTGGAGCTGCTATTTGATTTTAGGCGCGAAACCCCTAAAATCAAATAGCAAAATGTCATCTAGACTTCTATAAAGAGAATCGAGAGAGACTGTTTTGTCACATAGGCTTGTCATATTGAAAAACTATTATATAATATTTAGTAGTGAGTAATATTTACACATCACAACAAATGAGGAGCACAGGATGAACATTCAGTATAAAAAGGGGGTCCTTGAATTATGTGTGCTTGCGAAATTGTCCTTTGAGGATTGTTATGGATATGATATCTCGGAAACCATTTCCCAACATATTGACATTTCGGACGGAACCGTCTACCCCATTTTGCGAAAGCTGAAGAGCGACGGTCTGGTCACCACCTACCTTTCCGAAGAAAGCGGTGGTCCGCCGCGAAAATATTACCGGTTAACGGAACTGGGAAGAAAAGAATACATACAGGCAAAAAGAGAATGGTTGGATTTCACAAAAAAAGTGGCGAAGATTTTGTCGGAGGATATGAATGAAGAAAAATGAATATATCGGGGCGCTCCAGAGCGCGCTTACGAAGGCAAAAATTAATGACATTGAAGAGATTCTTGCTGATTATGAACAGCATTTTGTCCAAAAAATGGAAGCCGGTTACAGTGAAGAGGAAATCGCTGCACAACTCGGTCGACCGGACCGAATCGCGGCGCAATTCGCCGAAATCACGCCGCAACAAATGGAAGCTGTCAGGATGGGCGCGCTGCCAGCCATCGGGTTGGGTGTTGCAGCCGTGCCGGTTGTTCTTTTGTTCATCCTCGGGGCATTATGGGGAATTTGTATGGCAATTTTCGCTTTTGCATCCGCAATTTGCGGCGGGTTCCTGATTGGGAAGATAAATCTCGCGAAAATCATCCCGACCATGCCTTATTCCAGTGCGCTTCTTTTCGGCATTGCCCTGATGGCGCTCGCCATCCTGACGGCAGCCGCGACAATGTTGTACTTTGCATACCTGTCCCACCTCTGGAGACAATATTTCAACTGGCAGCGAAGAACCATAAACGGAGAGTCTTCCACGGAACGATCTCAACAGCAAAACCAATCGAAACGCACACTGCAAACCCTGATTCGAATCAGTTTAATCCTGTTCGGAGTATTCGCTGTCGCCGGTTATTTGAATTCTGTCATCCTCTCTGGCCAGCTCGAATTCTGGCATGCCTGGCATTGGTTCGCCTGAGAAAGGTAAAAAAAATGTATACGATCATCATTACCGGAGCGACATCCGGAATTGGTTTCGCCGTCTGCAAAACATTGGCTGCAGGCCCGTTTCGGGTGATCGGGATCGGTCGAACAGAACAGACCGCCCGAACAGCCGAGAAACAACTGAAACAGGAATTCCCGCTGGCTCATATCCACTTCTTAGCAGCCGATCTGATGCAACAACGTGAAGTCAACCGGCTCGGAACAGAACTGTCCAAATTGCTCGAAAGCGAAGCGGACAGCAAACTTCATGCCCTGATCAACAACGCCGGCGCTGTCCGCAGCTGGTATGCAACAACGGAGGACGGATTTGAGCAACAATT
>CALCQT010000308.1 GCA_937894825.1 uncultured Anaerolineaceae bacterium | reverse complement strand
GCTGTGCCAGAAGGTGATTTTCACCGGGTCGGCTGCCGCAGCGGGCTGCGCGGCGAAGACGGCGCCGAATACGGCCAGCGCAGCCAAAACATTGAACAACATTTTTTTCATTTTTTTCTCCTTATACTGATCTTACACACAATACCATTTCCGCGGGGTCATCCCTTGACGGCGCCCGCAGTTAACCCACGAATCAATTGTTTGTTGGTAATGATGAACAGGACCAACGTCGGTACCAGAATGAAAACCACACCGGCCATAATATTATTAATCATGTACCGTTCCTCGTCCTGCAGCAGCGCGATCCCAATTTGGACCGTGCGCATATCCGGCTTATTCGTGATCAGCAGCGGCCAGAGATACTGGTTATAGGTCTGCAGAAAACTGTAAATGGCCAGCGTTCCCACTGCCGGGCGTGCCAGCGGCAGCAGAAAGGTTCCGAACCCGGTCGCCATAAATGGAACAGATAATCCCAGAAAAGTATCCGTCCAGCGGAGTTGCTTGATCAGAAGATAGTTGGGGATGATCGTTGCTTCCCAGGGGATCATCATCGTCGATAAGAAAATGATGAAAAAGATATTGCGCCAGCGAAAATCAATGAAAGCAAACGCATAAGCGGCCAGGCAGGCGGTGATCAACTGACCGGACATGACCAGCAATGACTGGATGATGCTGTTTATCAGGTAACGCCCCAGTGGTGCGGTCCTGAGCGCCCGTTGAATGTTGGTCAGGTGCAGCCCGGATGGGAACTGGCGCGGCGGGAAGCTGGTTGCTTCGGCATCCGTCATCATACTCAGATTGAAAGCGGACCAAACGGGATAGATCATGATGATCGCCGCCACGATCAGGATCAGGTATTTCGCAAAATTCAGCCAGCGTTCACTTTTTAATCCGGTGCGCTTCATTCGTAAAATACCTTTCTCTCAATAAAAACGAACTGGATGATTGTCAGAACCAGCATGATCACGAACAGCACAATGGATTGAGCCGCTGCCAGACCGTATTTTCCGTTGAAATAAAATTCGCGATAGACCGAGTAAACGATCAGGTTGGTACTGCTCAGCGGTCCCCCTTTGGTCAGAATATGGATGGGGGTGAAGGTCTGGAAGGCCGCCAACGTATCCACAACCAGCAGAAAGAAAAATGTTGATGAAAGCAGCGGCAGTGTGATGTGGATCAGTTGCTTCCACCAATCGGCGCCGTCAATCATGGCGCTCTCAAATAATTCTTCCGGAATGGCTTGAATGGCGGCAAGCAGAATAACCATGTTCAACCCTACCTGCAGCCAGACCGTGATCAGAGCGATTGAAAAAAGCGCGGTTTGGCTGCTGACCAGCCATTCGATTTTCGGAATTCCGATCAGGCTCAGCAGATAATTTACCCCGACCGTCGGGTGGTAAATATACAGGAAAATCAGTGAGGCTGTGGCTGCTGAAACTGCGATGGTAAATGAGAAGAGTACGCGAAAGACCTGGATATAATTTACCTGCATATTTCCCAGCAGTGCCAGTATCAAAGAAATCAGGATGGTCGGTGGAACCACATAAAGGATAAACAGAAAGGTCGTTTTAATACTGTTCAGGAAAGCGGGATCCGCCAGGAAACGGCTGTAATTTTGCAATCCTACAAACTTTGCCGGCGCGCCGATCGGGGTGGTGATATAACCGCTGAGAACAATCGATTTTACCAGCGGGATAAACACAAAAACCATGAACAATATCAGAGAAGGGGAGAGAAACAGGACCCCCTGTATAAACTGTTTGACAGAACGCCATTGGCGCTTTGTGAGTCCTGCTTTCAGGGGTTGAGTTTTAGCCGCATTCATCGTTTCGCGTGGACAGATTGTCCCGGACCTCCGTTAATTTGTTTGGATCCATTTTGACCGGCGGCTGCTCGATTGACAGGGAAAATTCTTTTCTGAAATCGGTCATGCCGTCTGCCAAAAGCGTTTCTGCTGACCTGGGAAAATACTTTTGACAAATACAGTTTAGCAAATTTTTTTTAAGGATTAAGAAGAATCAGGTAAAACATTGGTCAAATTGATGTAAAAAAAGGATTCTTTGTGTTTTCGTTTTTTCTGCGCTTTGCAACCTAACAACAGATGATGGGATGTAAACGAAGATGACATATTAGGAGATTCTGATTTGAATTCCGGTAGCGGAATGCGTCGGTTGACTTTTCAAGTAAAATGATCGTATGAAAACGTGTTGGAAGAGACTATTTGTTTCAATTCTTGGCATATTGCTGTTTGGTTACCCTGCTTTTACGGGGGGGGCACAGGCAGAGACCGTTCTGGTGGTCGGCGCGGATCAGGCGATCCAGACGCTGGAAGATGCCTTCGAACAGCTGCCCGAAAAAGGCGGGGATGTTCGGATTCTTGTTCAGGGTAATCTGAACGGGGCCGCGATTGTCTCGCTTTCAATACCGGATGATAAGGGGATCACCTCACTTGCGATTGAAAACAATTCGCCGGATACGTCGATCACAATTGATCCGGTGATTGAAATATTCGCGAATGGAATTCCTTTCATTTTAGGTGAGAATGTCTCGCTGCCGAATGCCTGGATTTTCGGTGGAAGGCTCGCGGTGAATGGCACGACCCGGGTTGTCTCCGCTACCAGTCTGACGATTCTGGGAAGCGCCGCCTATGTGGTCGGCGGCGGCGCGGCGAACAGCGGCGGACGATCCATCGTAACGGAGTCGACGGAGGTTACAATTGGCGGCCAGAGCACCATTTTCTGGCAGGTTTTTGGCGGCGGTTACGCGCTGGGGCAACGAAGTATCGCCGAAATACGTATATCGAATGTGGAAGTATTTGGAAAAACAGATTATGTATTGGGAGGAGGGCTGGCAAAAGAAGGCGGCAGGACGATTGTCCGTGACAGGGCCAACACGGTTGTTCAGCCCGGTGGCGAGGTGCTTATTTCACTGTTTGGCGGCGGGAATGCCGTCGGCGAGGAGAGTGTTTCCGAAACGAAGGACGCCCATGCACTGGTCCGGGGGACGGCGCCCTGGGCTTTTGGGGGAGATTTTACCTTCCAGGGCGGACGATCGATCACTTCCGGCACGGCCGAGATAACAGTTGCCGAACAGGGCAGCGTCCGAGCGCTGTATGGCGGAAGTTTTGCTACGGATGAGAACAGTCAATCCGAAGTTGGACGGACGGTTTTGAATGTGTCCGGCAGCGCCGGAACAGTCAATCCACAGGGGGAAACTTCGTATGGGGGGATTTCAACTGTGACCAATCCGGATCCTTCATTGTAGGGGTAACCCTTGCGGTTGCCCTCGGTCGCGCATCACGACTATGTAGGGGTGATCATCTCCGTCAGGGTGCTTTGCGATGATCGCCCGGTTCCCCCAGACAGGGGAACGCGCTGCGCTCCCGGTAAGACGGAATCAGTTTTTTAATTGAAAGAGGAAAAATGGAATACAAAATTGAAGGTTCAACATTTCCGGTGGTAATTTGTACCATGCAGGATGGAGAAACAATGATTACGGAAAGTGGAGCGATGGCCTGGATGACTCCGAATATGGTCATGGAGACGACTTCCCGTGGCGGTATCGGCAAGGCGCTCGGGCGGATGTTCGCAGGAGAAAGCCTTTTTTTGAATCGTTATACGGCGCGCGGCGTTGGCCTGATCGCATTTGCTTCCAGTTTCCCGGGTGAGGTTCTTTCGTTTGATATCGCTCCCGGCAAAGATATGATTGTTCAAAAGTCCGGTTTTCTGGCTGCTGAGGAAGGCGTTGAACTTTCCATTCATTTCCAAAAGCGGCTTGGCGCCGGGCTCTTTGGCGGAGAAGGTTTTATCCTTCAGCGGCTCTCCGGTCAGGGAAAGGCATTTGTTGAGGTCGATGGTTTCTGCAAAGTATATGATCTGAAGCCGGGCGAAAAGCTGATTCTGGATACCGGATATTTGGCCGCAATGGAAAGCACCTGTACCATGGATATTGTCCAGGTCAGCGGACTGAAGAACATTGTGTTTGGGGGGGAGGGGTTATTTAATACGGAAATTACCGGCCCCGGAAAAATTTATATCCAGACACAGCCGATCAGTAATCTGGCCTCGGCACTGCGCCCTTATTTCCCGAATAAGAGCAGTTAATAACATAATAAGACATGAAAAGTATTTTAGACCTGCAGAATGGCAGTGACGTTCGCGGTGTGGCGCTGCCGGGATTCCAAGATCAGTCCGTGACGCTTACACCAGCGATCACTGCGGAGATCGCAGCAGCCTTTGCGCGCTGGCTTTCCGAAAAAACCGGGAAAGATATTGAGCGTCTGGATATTTCTGTCGGGACAGACTCGCGCCTGAGCGCCGAAACACTGAAAGCGGCTGTTCTGTCCGGGCTGCGGCAGGCGGGATCGAATGGCGCTGATTGCGGCATGGCTTCGACGCCGGCAATGTTCATGTCGACCCGGCTTGCAGGGTGCGATTTTGACGGAGCGATCATGATCACCGCCAGTCATCTCCCCTGGAATCGCAACGGTCTCAAATTTTTTTCCGCGGATGGCGGGTTGGATAAGAAAGATATCACCCACATCCTCGAAAGTACCGCCGGCGCTGCCTCCTTGCCGGATAGCGAAAACCCGTGTGTCTCCCGTTCTTTTGACATTATGGGGCCCTATTGCGCTCACCTGCGGGATGTCATTCGGGATGGTATTGCGGATGGTGAAACGCCTTTATCCGGATTCAAAATTGGCGTGGACGCGGGGAACGGCGCCGGCGGTTTTTTTGCCGAACAGATTTTGAAACCGCTTGGGGCGGATATTTCCGCCAGCCAATTTTTGGAACCGGATGGAAATTTCCCCAATCATGTGCCCAATCCGGAAAATTCCGCTGCTATGGCAGCGGCGCAAAAAATGGTGCTGGATGGACATTGCGATCTGGGCATCATTTTTGACACGGATGTGGACCGGGCCGGAGCGGTTGGTCATACCGGCGAGGAGTTTTCCCGTAACCGGCTGATTGGTCTGCTGGCTGCGATCGAAGCCCGCGAACATCCGGGCGGGATCATTGTGACCGATTCTGTCACTTCCGATCAACTTTCGGAGTTCATCACCGGGACGCTCAAGTGTGTCCATCACCGTTTTAAGCGCGGCTATAAAAACGTGATCAATGAGTGTATCCGACTGAACCGGGAGGGCAAAAACAGTCCGCTGGCTATTGAGACTTCCGGTCATTGCGCATACGCGGAGAATTATTTTCTGGATGATGGGGCGTATCTTTCGGCGAAACTGATCGTTGAAACCGCCCGTTTGCGGAAAGAGGGCAGGATCCTGTCCGACCTGATCCGGGATCTGAAGGATCCGCTCGAAGCCGCTGAATACCGGCTGCGAATCCAGGATGATCGGGACGTCAAAGCCTATGGCTCGAATGTGCTGGAGGCGTTGGAAAAATATGCGAAATCGCAATCCGGCTGGATTGTTGCGGCAGAAAATTATGAAGGCCTGCGAGTTTCGCTTCCGGCGTGCCGCGGCTGGTTCCTGTTGCGAATGTCGCTTTCAATATTCAGCGGCATCAGCGGGTCGTGCAGCGACATTCGCAA
>CALCQT010000307.1 GCA_937894825.1 uncultured Anaerolineaceae bacterium | reverse complement strand
GTAAACGGACGAGAATTTATCCATCTCCCATTATTCGACAAACAGTGGGAATTGATGGGGCTCACAGATGACGACTTGTCCGGCTTGCAAAAAGTGCTAACAGAGAACCCGCGAAAAGGTGCGGTGATTACCAAGACGAATGGCGTGAGGAAAATCCGCATAGCCTTACCCGGAAGGGGAAAAAGCGCCTCTGGGCGGGTATTATATATTGATTTTCTCCTTTTTGAGAAGATTTACCTTTTAGCAGTATATGCAAAGAATCAGAAAGGAACTATCAATGAAAGCGAGAAAGCAGAGATCAGAAAACTTGTCAATTTACTGGAAAATGAACTGAAAGAAAGCGGAGAAATAAATGACCATCGGCAAAGATATCATTCAAAGCCTGAATGACGCAATTGAATACGAACGTGGGAACAAGACAAGAGGGCGGTCCACCATTTATTTTGTCGAACCGGTTCCCGAATTTGAAGCGGATGAGATTAAGCAGATTCGCAACCGTGCCGGCATGACGCAAACGCTATTTGCCGGCGCTTTGGGAGTCTCCAAAAAAGCGGTTGAGGCCTGGGAAGCTGGAACAAAAAGACCAAATGGCTCAGCCCGCCGCATGATCGGAATGCTGAAAGAAAACCCATCCTGCTTTGAATCGTTTGCGCGTATGAAGTGAGAAAAAAAAACGCCGGCATCATCGGCGTTTTTTTATAGCGAACTCAAAAACTCGACCGAAAATGATGATTACGCATAGCTGCGGAAGTATCGTATCTATGGTATTTGATTCTGATTGATCTTTTCATCACTCACCCCCGCTCAAGAAAATAGATCTATATAGAAAACACAATGAAACAATATTTCTAAATCAACAACTCCTAAAAATAATGCGCGTAATCCGGCAATCAGTTTTAACAAATACAACAATTGCGTCTATAATTGCTTATAGCGTTTTGTTGACTGTGTCATATGCTGCTTTATTCTAAACAGATATGATGCGACAGAACAGGCGCGACAAATGAAATCTGTGTTCTATAAATAAATCCCAAATCTGGAAACGATAAATGGATAATCGAGGTTCAAATGAAAAAAGCACTATTTGTTCTGCTGTCTGTTGCTTTGCTGATTCCATCAGCCGTTTTTGCACAGGAAAAAATCGATCCGGAAGTCAAATCCCGCCGGGAAGAAATGTTGCTGGATATTGAAACCCACTTTCCGCGATTACTGTATAGCGATTTATGTGATAAGCACTTTGCCGAGAAAATATCCGAAAAAGAGAACGGCGTGATACTCACTCACTTCAAGAAAGGCGGCGTGTGGACAATGCGCCAGATTTCTCCGACGCCGATGGAAAATGAAGGCGGGTATGGCATCTTTTATGTCCCGCTCGATTTTGGCAGTTACGCTGATTTCGCAATTCACATAGAGATGGGAATCGCAAAAGAATATCCGTCTGGTACGGGCGGATGCTTTCTGCAATACACAGACCGCGAAATCGTGGATTTCGAAAAAAGCCATGCCGTTTCCGTGATGATCGGCAAAAAAATAGACGGCTACACCAACACAGCGTACGGGAAAAACTCATTCGATATTCTTGATCTTTCTGATTATGGCGAAGTCGGAAAAATGTATAAAGTTGATATTATCCGATTGAACGGAATGTCGTATTTTTACATTGATGGACAATTCCTTGCCGAATATAAAGATAATTTCGACAGCCGCTTTACCTGGATGGCAGGCCCGATTCTTTTTGAAGGCGGCGAGGAAGTAACTTGCAATGTTGATAACATCGTTATTCGGAGAAAATAACGATGTTGTAATATTCGGCGGAAAGTCTACTCTGTAAAGCGATCCAGTCGTGAGGAAACATGAAAAAAACTTTTTTTATGTGCTTAGTCGTCATCTTATTTTCAGGCGCGTTCGCGCCCGTTGCCCAAATTAGCAGTCTTATCGAAACAGCCCAGGCCATCACGAATGAGGCTAATGCCACGGCAGAAGCTATCCGGCGGCAGAATTATCAGGCCCAGCCAGCCATAACAGAACAGGCCATGTCGCCCATCAATGGCGGCCTTGAGCCTTTATATTTTCGCGGCAGGGGTGATGATCTATTGTTTGTAGATATCCCTTTAGATTCATATCCTTATTTATATGCTACTCATAGCAGCAGAGGTTATTTTGGGGTTACCGGCTATGATGAAAAGGATAAATCCACCCTATTAATCAATACTGTGGGAGACTTTTCCGGAATGTTGTATTTGGGAGCGAGGCAAGTAGACCACGTTGCAACGGTTGAAATCCAAGGCCAGGATTGGGAATTGCTTTTTTTGCCCGCCTCAAGCGATTCAATAAAGACATATCAGGCGCCAGTGACGATAACGGGGAACGAACCAGCCGTATTTTTTGTCGAAAATATGGGTAATCTCATGGAGGCAGAATTTGTTGATTCCGGATATGCTGGAGTAACACAATATCCTTTCTCGGGACGGAGGAATCTGCTTATCAACACTGTTGCGCCTTATGCTGGAAAGGTTAAAACGACAAAGGGAACTTCTTTGTTGGAAATACAATCCAAAGGCCAATGGTCACTAAATATCTATGATCCAAGTAACATAAAGCCGGAGAAAATCGTTGCGATTGAGTATTCTATTGCTGACGATCTGAAAAGCGTTTCTTCCGAAGCCGCCGTTCCGAATCAAGAACCGGAAGTTGAAATCATTCAGGCCAGATTGGGCCAGAAAATAAATTGCGGCGATAAATTTGAATTCATTTATTACTATCAGCCCATTATGACCAAATCGCAGAGTTATCAAACAGCGGTCGGCAAATTCCTGATGGTCCGTGTTTACATTACAAATATGACGCATGAAAAAATAGAAGGCTTGGCTTCGAATTCTTTCACCATTACTGGCGTATTTAATGGACTCAAAGAGTCATTCAAGTTGGATGCTGGCGCCAGTTGGTCGACGAGCTACAAATGGGAGATTGGCCAAACTACTGATGACTTTATTCCGGGCGTAAAGGTTGATACGTACTTGGTGTTTGATGTGCCCGCCAAAGCGGATGAATGGTATCTGACATTTGAGCCGCGCGATAACCCGTCATCCCGGTCTTATTGCTCCGTAAGGATGTCAGTCCCGAAAATCAATTACGTGGATTGAAAGCCATTTTGGGAATAAGTCAACTGCTGGAACGGCAGAAAGGGAGTATTGCTCATGGGCAGAAAATTTGGATTTTCGTTTAGCTGGAAGCGTGCGACGGGTATTTCTGGCTTGAAGTCAAAGATTGCCCGAAAAACCGGCATTCCCACAACCAAATCCGGAAGGCAAAGGAAAGTCGGTCGGATACTTAGTGTAAAACCAATCCGATCCAGCAGTAGACGCAGAAAGGCAGGCCGAGCGGCGGATTGTGTGTTGCCAGTCCTGCTGGTGCTCCTGATCGCCCTGTTTTCAGCATTTATTACGTCCGCCCAGACCGAAACGCCGCAGCCCAAAGCCACAGCAACGCCCAGAATCTATTCTACCGAAACTGTCAATGCTGAGGGCACCCTCGTTGTGCAGTGCCTTATCAAGGGCAACATCAGCAGCAATAAGAAGAGCAAGATTTACCATCTTCCCCACCAGCGCGACTACGAGAAAACCATTATCGACACCTCCAAAGGGGAAATGTGGTTTTGCACCGAAGAAGAAGCCGTTGAGGCCGGGTGGCGAGCGGCGAAGAAATAGTCCACTCCCAACATTGGGAGTGTGGGATAGAAATTATTGCTCCTGCATGGGAGCTTAGATTGAAATAATAAATCAACAAATATGAAGGATGGAACATATGGGAGATTTTTTATACCCGCCAAAGCATTACGAGGAGCACGAACATCTTAGAAATGCCCCTATCGAGGAGGCTGCATGTCAGATATCCTTTCCGCCGATCCTCAGAATCAATGAAGGGATAGACAGTCGGATGCAGGATCTGCTGTCCGATTTTCCAATTATCAATACGATTATTGAAACTGAAACGCAGATCAACATTCAAGCTACGAGCGAAATAATTACCACGAACAAACCAGCGTATCAGTTCTCAACTGAATCGAAATTTGATTCAGCGATTTTTAGGGCAGGATCATTTACTTTTCAAACGATAAAATATGACTCTTGGTCACAATTTGTGTCTAAATTGAAAAAAGCTTACGAAGCATTTGTTACTGTTTACAACCCTCCTTTCACATCAAGAATAGATATTCGATTCATAAATGTTATTGAAAAAGAACTGTTTGATCCAAAATCAGGGCGGACAATTTCAGACATAATTGAACCATTATTTTTGGGGCCAATGGAAGGTTTTCAGTTTGAAGAGAATTCCCGTATAGCTTATACCGCGCAATTGCTTATTAATAACGATGTGATAACATCATCGCAAATAAATTACGGTTTCTTCATGAAATCTGATCCCGATAAATTTGCGTATTTAATAGACACAGATGTTTACAGTACAAAGCAAAGAGACAAAGCAACCGTATTCGAGGATCTTGAAAAATATCACAATTATGCCTATGACATTTTTAGGTGGATAATCAAAGATGAATTCTTCAACTTACACTTTAAATGACACTCCTTACAAGACCGATCGACGGGCAGAACAGCATTCTGGCGACTGGGTAAAAATTGGTGATCCACGGGAAGAAAAAAGGCAAAGGCAAAGATGGACCTCCCTTTTGGACGCGAGATCTAACGTGAATTATATATCTCTGATATATAATCAATCTATGGATAGGCCTATCGTTTCTGAAACTATTGTTCCCCCGCTTAATTTTCTGGATCCAATCAGCGAGATGTTCAATGCGGGTAATAAAGCGCAAAAAGAATTTGTGCTTGAGGTTTACCGTGTATTTGCTGATTATTTCACACGCCATGCTGACTTTAAGGGCAGTTACTTTGTTTTTCGGACATTTGTGTTTGATGAAAATTGCATCGTGATTGAATGGGTTTTCCCTGATATTATTTTTTCTCTGAATATCGAAGAAGAAATCGAAGGATCAAGCTGGTCATTGTTATCGTCCTCCGCGGCAGGTGATCTTGCACTTGGCGATACCGTTGACAAGAAGGGATCTATTCAAAATATTATTATTTCGGCAATTAATCAGATCCAAAACCAGAGAACATATGCCAGAAAATGAAAATAGTTTTTACAGAGGCTGCAGACAAAGCGAATGGAAAAAAGAGGGAAAAATGCCATTGCCGGCATCTCCAAAAGCTTTCTATCCTGATGAGAGAAAAATTAATGAACTTAATCAATGCGAAACATCTATTTCATGGGAAGATGGACCGCAAAGTCTCGTGGTCTTTATTAAATCTGAAGAAGACAACACTGATTTCGGAAATATAAAGCATGGAATTTTTCACATTGATAATGAAAAAGCCCAGCAAAAATTAGAAAAAGATGGTTATTCAGAATATGTAACTGTTGATCATCGCCGCGATCCGAATAGCAATAATCCGTATCACGGGAATATTTGCTTCAACGCGAATTATTTTTATACAATCGATCCAGGCGGGAGAAGAAGGCCGCAGCGGCACCTTTTAGACATTGCGGCGTGGTGTTTTGTTAATGCTCAAATAAAGTTTATTCCTCCTACTTCGTACAGAAATATTAACGAGCAAAACGAATTGCCAATGCACAATAAAGGCGATTCTATCTCTTAGAAAGAATAAAGTGACGGGAAGGGAATTCAGCCTGTCATTTAGCTGGAAACATGCGCTGGGAATATCCACCGCGAAATCAAAGATTTGCCCGCAAGACCGGCATCCCTATAGCCCAATCCGGAGAGCGCAGGAAGGCTGGTAAAACGATGGGCTGCAGCATGCCAATCCTGCAGAGAAAAACAAAAAAACGCTCCATTGACGATTATATATAAAAATACCGCCTGAACGACGGTATTTTTATAATATTTTGTGTCTTTCGGTTTGTGCCCTCAGAGGAATTCGAATCCCCAACCTTTTGCTCCGCAAGCAAACGCTCTATCCAATTGAGCTATGAGGGCAGTGCAGATATTGAAGCTGTATTAATATACACCTTACCCCTCTAAACGTCAAGATCCTCACGTGCAAATAGGACCAAAGCCAGGTTTTCCTCGGGAAGAACGCCATTGTCTCTCTTATCGGGACAATGTCCCAAATATCACAAATTATCATCAATTGCTTGTCGGATTCACATTTTTCGATTACTATCAAACCATTATTTTTTCTGTGACACAGACAACCTCATCACCTTTTTTTCTGCCAAAATACCATCCACTGGTATTCACGATCAATTTATAGTAAGGAGTATTGCATGAAAAGGAATCGTTTTTGTTTAATGATCAGCATTCTGATCACGATTTTGTTGGCGATCGTACCCGTGTCCGCGGAAGGCGAAAATATCTACCGCACCAATTTTAACAGCGGTGATATCCCCAGCATTGACCAGGCGCTGGTCACCGATTTTGTCGGTATCCAGTTGGCAGACGAAATGACCGTCGGCTTGCTGCGGCAGAGCGAAGAGACCGGCGAACTGGAACCCGGCATGGCAACAGCGTGGACTGCGTCCGAAGATAACCTGGTTTACACTTTTACACTCCTGGAAGGAATCCCGTGGGTCAAATACAATCCGGCATCCGGCGCGGTCGAAGAGGTCAAAGACTGTGATGGAAACGTTCGTACCGTGACAGCCCATGACTTCGCTTATGGTATCGAGCGGACCTTGCGCCCCGCAACCGCTTCAGATTATGCCTTTTTGATCAATCAGGCGTTGATCGGCGCCGCAGCCTATAATTCCGGAGAAACCACCGATTTTTCGACGGTCGGTGTCAAAGCACTGGACGACTACACGCTGGAGATCGCATTTAACGAAGACGGTGTTTTCAACCTCAGCATTATCAGTATGTGGATGCTGCACGCCATGCCCTCCTGGGTAATCGACGGCGACGCCTGCACGGAAGGCCTGGCCGAACGCTGGACCGAGACCGGTTCTTATGAAGGATATGGACCGTTCACGTTGAAAGAATGGGTCCACGACTCCGAACTTTCGCTGATCGCCAACCCGTTCTGGCCCGGCACCGATTCCGTCCCGCAGCCCAAACTGGACGGCGTCCACTATGCGCTGATCGGGGATGTGATGGCACTTTCCGAGTATGAAGTCGGCAATATGGACTACGCTGTAATCCCGTCGGGTGACTATGACCGGAT
>CALCQT010000306.1 GCA_937894825.1 uncultured Anaerolineaceae bacterium | reverse complement strand
CAACGGAGAAAGAATTGCTTTCTGCGGAATTGACATTGTCCAACGCACAGGATGCTTATGATAAACGCTCCGCAGTCGCCGATATCAATGGGGTTATAACCGTTATCAATCCCCGTAGCGGAGACTATGTTACCAGTGGGTCAACCGCTTTCAGAATTGATAATTTGGACAGGCTCTTTGTCCCGGTTGATATTTCGGAAATCGATATTGTGAAAATCTACAATGGACAGAAAGCCACCGTTGTACTGGATTCTGATACCGGAAAAACCTATCAGGGGATTGTCAATAAAGTTTCGGAACAGGGCAATGGTTCCGATACATCTGTTTCGTTTCAGACGTATGTCGAAATTCTGGATCCGGACGAGTCGATAAAAGTGGGGATGACAGCGGAAATTCGGATCATTCTTGCCGAGCGATCCAATGTTCTGCTCGTAGCGGCAAACGCCATTTTCAACGAGAACGGGCAGGCGTATATAGAGGTATCGGATGGGGCCACGACACGCAAAGTGACCGTTGCAACCGGCTTGACGAATGATATCGTGACAGAGATCGTTTCCGGTGATCTGTCTGAAGGCGACGCTGTGATTGTTCCTTCGATGGACGCGGATGCGATGGAAGCGTTAGGCGTTGAAGCGGAACTGTTTCCTGCCGGCGAGGGGCAGGCGCCTACGGGGCCTTTGACTGATCCCGCGACGGGTGAAGATTCGGGTGCGGTTGAAATTGGGGTTTTCTAGGCTTAAATTCGATGTTCGGCTGCTTTGGCTGGGACGAAGGATAACTTCACCGTATCCAACTGAAACAAAGAAAACGGAAACAACATGAAATTTGATTGCGGAACAAAGAGGACTTTTTATGGATCATAAGATAGAACCAACACTGAAACAGCCACGGCAAAAATCCACCACTGTAATCTGGATTTTGCTCCTGTTGATCTGTCTGTTGGCGGCGGTAATGGCATTTTACTATTTTAACCGTCAGCAGGAAGCAAAGGCAGCTGCGGAAGAAACTGCTCAGAAAGAGGTTGCGACAACAGCTGTGAAAAAGGGCGATTTGAGTGAGACGCTGGATGATATTTCCGGAACGGTTCGCCCGAATCAATCCGTGTACCTGTATTGGCAGATCAGCGGCACGGTTTCTGACGTTTTTGTCGAATTGGGCGACGAAGTCAAAAAAGGTGACGTGCTGGCCTCACTGGATCGGAGCACGGTGGATTCATCGGTGATTGAAGCGGAAGTGACAAAAGAAGACGCCGAAGAAGAACTAACCCGGCTGTATACTTCTTCGCTTTCGCTGGCCACAGCGATGTCGAACGTGGCGACGGCGAAGCAAGCCGTCCAGGATGCTGAGAAGGCGCTCGACGCGCTGGGCGTGGTTCGTGAGAACGAGGTTGAAATCGGGGTCTATTACCAGGATTACCTGCGAGCGCAGGAGAATTATGAAAAAGCCCTGAGCGAATTTGAAACACTGAAAGTCCGGCCGTTGGATGATGTCGACCGCCAGCGCGCGGCTCAGATGGTGGATGGCGCCCGCTCCGGGATGGAAAGCGCTTTGTCCATGTATAACTGGTATAACGGCGAAGTGAACAAATATGAGAAACAGCAGGCCGAGGCGGCTTTGCTGCTGGCGGAGGCACAGTATGACGATGCAGTCCGTGCTTATGAAAAAATAAAGGACGGGCCGACAGATTCCCAGGTCAATTCGCTGCAGGCTCAGATCGACGCGGCGGAAGCAACCATGAAAACAGCATCCATCGCTGCCCCGATCAATGGCACCGTCGCGGAAGTCGGCGCGAAACAATTTGATGTGATCGCCTATGAATCCACCAGTACTTCCCGGGACATTCTGGCAGTCCGGATTGATGATTTGTCTTCGTATTATATTGATATTACGGTCACAGAACTGAATATTAACGAAATTTCGATTGGACAGGAAGTCACAATTTCTTTTGACGCAATTCCGCTAAAAGAATACACCGGTTCGATCACCAACATCTCCAATGTTGGGACGGTATCCAATAATGCTGTGTCTTATGCGCTGACAGTCCGGATGGATGAAGTGGATGCGCAG
>CALCQT010000305.1 GCA_937894825.1 uncultured Anaerolineaceae bacterium | reverse complement strand
GATAGGTGTAGGTTTGCAGGATCCGCCCAAAATCCAGGCTGACTGCGACGCCGGCATAAGTAGTCTCTTGAACGATATTCGCCCGTACGAAAGCGATTGCTCCAAGACAGATCAGCACGATGACGACGTAAGGGACACTGACGCGGATGGCCTTTTTCAGGCTGCGGGTGTCCGCCAGGACGAGCAGCGGGATCATCAGAATGAATGGGAAACAGACTTCATATGTCATCAAACCGGCCGTGAACGGCAGCAGACTCAGAATCAGATGTTTTCTGCGCCCGCTATGCAGGTACCGCAGCAGGAAGTACGCCGTAAACAGCAACTCAGCCAAAATGACCTGCATCAGGCCATAGAAACCGGTCACCGGGTCCTGATAAGCCCGGAATTGGATCAGGGTGGGGATCAGCAGCATGGCGAACAGACTGAGCCGGCGGGATGCACCGGCCTCACGGGCCACTCTCCCGAATTGCAGCACATTCACGCAGACCAGTCCGATAATGAGCGCTTTATAAAGTGCGACATTTTCGATCAGGAAAAAGAAATAATAATAGCAGGAGAGGACATTGATCCGGCCCAGTTCGATGTATTTCCGCATGAAGATCAGCAGATTTTGCATCAGCGGCAGGCCGTCTTGTTTTTCGAAGAGGTAGGCGGTGGCGTTGACCGCGTCGTCCCAGTAATAACCGCTTTTCAGTAATGGGCTGAGCGAGAAAACTGTGATACCAACGATCAGGAGCTCGATGTTCCATTTTTTCAGGAAGTCTAATAAAGCGGGGAGTGGGGATTCTGAAGCTGAAATGCCGGACGCCCTGTTTTTGATCCCGGACAGCGGCAGGAAAAGCGGACGGATCAGGATTCCGATGCCGGAGAACAGGCAGAACCAAAAAATGAAAGAGAAATGCTGGACGTTTTCCAGAACCGGCTGCAGTTGTGGCAGTGTGCTTTGCACCCGGACAAACGCTTCATAAAGAACGCCGGTCCAAATCAGTCCCCAGCCCAATGGACGGGATGGGGCTTTTGCTGTGAAAAAGTGATCTAATCCGCAGATGAGTGCGGTTAGCCCGAGTAAAAGACAGGCTGATCGCCGTGCGCCATGCGCTCCGCGCACGAAGCCGCCGAACGCCAGGAGAAAACAACCACCAGCCGCGGCCAGAAAAAAGAAGGAAAGAAGCTTTCGCATGATTATTGATATCCGGTCAATCCGATGGTGTCAAACTGGATCGTTTCCTGAAAATCCAGCTTATACAGACGTCCCTGTGCCGTCTCCCGAATCAGCCAGGCATCCGTCAGCTTGATTTCATGCCCCGTGCCATTCCAGGTTTTCCAGGTCAGTGTGTCCGGCATGGCTTGGTCTCCATAGACAAAAAATAACACCTCTCTTACCACCGGGCCTCGCAGGATCGTCCGGTCGGGGCTGAAGCCGGTCCCAAAGATTTTGCCATATTTTGCCAGGCCGGTATGTTCCGTTCCGCTATATTCAATCACGTAAGTGCTGCCCGGCGAAAACAGCTCGAAATCCGGCTCTCCGGCTGTGACCAGGCTGGCGAATTCAGAGACGCCCAGCGGAATGAGCGGCGGAGCTGTGACACCATGATTGGCCGTGTAGAAATCCTCCTGGCGCGGTTCCTGCTCCCAGGACCGTTCCCAAAAAGCGTTCGGATTATTGCTGACTAAAATGGATGTAGCCGGATTAAAATCACGCAGAATCCCGCTCTGCAGCGCCGCTTCTCCTGTTCGGCGGGGATAGAGGAACCATTGGTTTAATAATTCAACGACATGACGGTTGGTCTGGTTGTTATACAGATAAAGGACTGCGAAGGCGGCGAAAAAAATGCTCAGGATAGCGCCTTTGGCTGCAAACCGGCGCAGCAGCCGGTAAAGCAGCCACAGTCCCAGGAATATCAGGATGGCGGCGGCGAAGTATTCATAATAAACCGGCAGATACCCGATTCCGAGCAGGAGCTGATGCTGATATTTTTCGCTCAGGGCGATGATAACAC
>CALCQT010000304.1 GCA_937894825.1 uncultured Anaerolineaceae bacterium | reverse complement strand
GAAGCGGGTCAACATGCGGGATGGCATCCTGGAAAAGACCGGCATTGACATTTCACAGTACCCGGATCAGGAATCGCTGGCTTCGGCCATGGCACAGAAAGGCATTCAATTCAAACCGGAGACGCCGCGCGGTAAGCTCATTGATCAACTCGTTGGCGACTTCCTCGAACCGTCATTCATCCAGCCGACATTTCTGTACGATTACCCGATCGAAATTTCACCGCTGGCCAAAAGAAAACCGGACGACCCGACCATAACCGAGCGGTTTGAAGGGTTCATGGCAGGCATGGAACTCTGCAATGCGTTCACGGAATTGAACGACCCGATTGACCAGGAAAACCGCTTCCTGGAAATGGGGCGGACGTATACCGACGATGACGAAGAAAACAACCCGATCGACGAAGATTACTTACGCGCCATGCGCTATGGGATGCCGCCCTGCGGTGGATTCGGGATGGGGATCGACCGGCTGACCATGCTGCTCACCGACAGTCACACGATCCGCGAAGTCATCCTGTTCCCTCATCTGCGCGACCGTGGCAACACTGCAGAAGAATAGGAGCAAAATGCCCCCTTACGCAATTCTCTGGGATTTGGATGGAACGATCACAGATTCCTTTGATGGGTTTTATGAGGCCTGTGAAATCATCCTGAAAAAATACGACGCGCCAATAAAAATGACCGCCGGCGAATTTTCACAAAAATATTTCGGGCAATCGCTCCCGAAAATTTTGAGCCGGATTTTTGGCGATTTGCTCTCCGATGGCCAAAAGATGAAAATCGCGGATGAATATTATGCGTTAGCCAACCAGATATTCCTTGAAAAGGGCAGCATCAGGCCCGTCCCGGGCGTAAAACGGGTCTTGGATCACTTCGCCGCAGCAGCGATTCCGATGGCGATTGCGTCCTCCAGCCAGCTTTCCACCATCGTCGCAGAGCTGCAAGCACTGGATATGCTGCACTACTTCGGAAATATTATCTCCGGCAACTTTCTGCCGTCCAAACCGGCCCCGGACATTTTTCAGGTCGCAGCCCACTCGCTGAACGTCAATCCGGAAGCCTGTGTTGTTTTTGAAGATTCGTTGGCGGGGATCGCCGGCGCAAAAGCAGCCGGGATGAAAGCAATCGGAATCGCCACGAGTAAAAAAGTGACTGATTTTTCCGCTGCCGACATCGCACTGGTTGATTTTGATTCTTTGGACTTGAACGGATTTGTAAACTTGTTTAATTCATAAGCGATTCAG
>CALCQT010000303.1 GCA_937894825.1 uncultured Anaerolineaceae bacterium | reverse complement strand
AATGCCCTTCCCATTCTTTTGTTATCGATCTGAATAAAAAGAAAAAAGAGGCATTCCATTTTTTCCCCTGATTTTTTGAGGGAACGATATTTCAGCAAAATGTCCTATGCGAAAACGTCTTTTGTATCTCTTTCTTGGTATCCTGTTAATCTGTTTGATCGGCGGCTGGTTTGTGTTTTCCAAATGGATTCGCCCAAATCATTATCAATTACTGCGTCCGTATACTGTTTCGACGGGCGAAATGCTGACTTCAACCGGAACCCGGCTGGGGAAAAATGGTTCCCTGCAAATTCTTATTCCTGCCGGGACAGCGATTGTCGGGAAGGACGGATACCAGGAAGTCATCACACTGCCGGATTATTGGATCGATCAGCGTCCGGTCACGATCCGCGATTATAAAGAGTGCTTCCAACAAGGACAGTGCGATTGGCCGCATTATCGCGGGGAGTATGAAAAATACTTCTCCAGTTTTATTTATCGCTGGCTGCCGGTGACGTTTGTCAGTTGGTTGCAGGCTGAGTCCTATTGTGAACAAATGGGCGGGCATTTGCCGACTGAGGCTCAGTGGGAAAAAGCAACCCGTGGCCCGGATGGTATTGTGACGCTCTGGGCAGATGACGACGATGCGTTGAAAGACTATCGCATGGCCAATTTGGACCTGTTCTATTCTTTTCTGACACCGTCGGGATGGTTGCCACAGAGTGCCGGGCCGTATGGATTATTGGATACGGCCGGGAATGTGCGCGAATGGGTGATTGACGTTTATCAGGGCGATGATGCCGCTGTGCAGCAAGGGGGTTGGACGGATCTGGTGCTGGACCGCTATGAAAATGTGCCGCGTATTTTGAAGGGCGGCAGTTTTTTGGACGACACCGCGCATGTGCGTTTCACGGCGCGGGACGCCCATGAGGCGAATTCACCGGGCCTCAATCGGGGCTTTCGCTGTGCTTTCGAGGAATGATTATTTCAGGTTTCAGCGGCATTCCGACTCGCGGAATGCCGCTGAAACCTGAAGGGCTAGACAAATTTTAATAAGGTGGACGCCTTATTCTTCCACTGAAGGAAAGAAATAGCTGTCCATTTCGACATAGCCGACCCCACTGACCCGCACCGGGACTTTCCGGACCTCAGCATCGTCTACGATATCGACATGCAGTCCGGTGGCAGCTGAAATTTCAGCCGCGATATCACGGATCTCCTCAGAGTCGATCCCGCTGGTCAGGCGCACGCGGATGGCGTCGATATAGCCGCTTTCTTCTCGAAGGTATGCGGCGGCGCTCAGCGTCGTCAGCGCCATTGGCTGGCGGGTCAGAAAATCGCCTGGGAGCAGACTCGGGAAAATGTCGTGTGTTTCGAGTTGGTTCCCGTCCTTGTCATAGCGCAGTACGGCTTTTTGTTCCGCATAGAACCCTAAAAGCGCTTTTTCCTGCAGATCGAATGTTTGCGGATCATAGCGGCCGACCTTGAACAGCGTGAACTGCGGCGGGGTGACCAGTTCCAGTTTGCGGTATGAGCGCGTTCCGTAGGGCAAAAGCGTCAATTCATTTTGAGGGAAGTACTGGATGCTTTCATCCACCAGATCGTAGTTTTCCTTTGTTATAAGGAAAGCCTCTTTCCAATAATCGCCCTCCGCCTTGGCCAGTCTGAAGACCGGACCTTCCTGCGGGATGGCCGGTTTCTCCAGAATGGTATAACGAGGGGCATGTGATACGAGCAGTTGAGCGGTAAACCCGTCCTGAACATACCCATGCAATCCGCTTTTTGTCTCAGCCTCGGAATTGAAACTCAACCCTTCCCGGCTCAACGGGCGCAGCATGTCCGCCAGGGCGAAGGTTTCGTCTATCAACAGTTCGTCGCTGGCGTACAGTGCGGCGTTGAGCCTGACGGTCAGTTCAAGCCCCTGGTAGGCCTGTTCATTGACCAGC
>CALCQT010000302.1 GCA_937894825.1 uncultured Anaerolineaceae bacterium | reverse complement strand
GCCATGATCGGCTCCTGCATCATGCTGACACTTTTTTTGCTGGCGAACAGCCTGAGCTGAACGGGCACATTGGGTTGATTTCGATTTAAAACGAATCCGACCTTCCGGGTATAATTGTTGTCAGACAATTGGTCTCGACAGACCAGCATAAGCAGAAATTTGAACCGTCCCGCTCCGGATTTCCCCAAAATCCGGCCGAAGGCGATTCAAAAGGCTGAGCTTACCATCCTCAAAACGCAAAAAGGTAAAAATGGAGAAAAAAGTCGCTGTTGTCGCTATCGGTGGAAATTCATTAATTAAGGATAAAGCGCATCAATCCTGCCAGGATCAGTATCAGGCGGCAAAGGAAACCGCGAAGCATATCGTCAGTATGATCCGCGACGGTTGGGAAGTCGTTGTCGGACATGGGAACGGACCGCAGGTCGGGTTCCTGCTGCAGAAGGCGGAACTGGCCGAAAAGACAATTGGAATGGCTATGTCGCCGCTGGATGTCTGCGGCGCACAGAGCCAGGGACAAATCGGTTATATGCTGGCGCAAAATCTGCAAAATGAACTGAAGGTGAATGGGATCGCAAAAACGGTGGCGTGTGTTCTGGAACAGACCGTCGTCGACCGGGACGACCCGGCTTTTACCCATCCGACCAAACCGATCGGGGGCTTCATGACCGAAGCGGAGGCGAAAGCCAAGGCGTCCGCCGAGGGTTGGGCTGTGATTGAGGACGCCGGCCGCGGTTGGCGCCGGGTGGTCGCGTCCCCGCTCCCACAGGAAATCGTCGAACTTGAGGCCATCCAAACGTTGGTGGATGCCGGCATCGTCACCATTTCGGTAGGCGGCGGGGGCATCCCGGTCATTCGCAATGAGGAAGGGGCCCTCAAAGGCGTTGCCGCCGTGATCGACAAGGATTTCGGCAGCAGCCTTTTGGCGCGCCAATTGCATGCTGACCTGTTGGTGATCTCGACCGCCGTCGAAAAAGTGGCCATCCATTTCGGCACGCCGGAGCAGCAGTGGCTTGATAAAATGACCCTGGCTGAGGCTAAGGCGTATCTGGAGGAAGGGCAGCACTTCAAGAGCGGATCGATGGCGCCGAAAATTCAGGCCTGCATCTGGTTTTTGGAAGCCGGCGGAAAAAGATCGGAAGATCACACGGCGAAACCGGCACACTGATCAGCGCTTAATTTGTCCTACCTGTTTGTTGTTGTGAATTTGTGCGCGCTTCGCACAAATTCACAACAACAAACACCCCCGTCCGCAACATTAAAATTTTATATGAAGCCGGCTTTTCCCCGCATTCCGCAAAACGCTTCGCCAATTCGGGTTATAATCCTACGAAAACAGGAGAAAAAACAGGGCTTGGCATGAGCATCCGCATTTTAGCAGATGAGGTGGTTTCGCAAATCGCCGCCGGTGAGGTCATCGAGCGTCCGGCTTCGGTTGTCAAGGAACTGATTGAAAACGCCATTGACGCCGGCGCGACTGCCATCTCCATCCGTACCGAAGAGGCCGGCAAACGCCTGATCGAGATCACGGACGACGGCAGCGGCATCCAGCCGGATGATCTCGAAAAAGCCGTCATGCGGCACGCCACCAGCAAACTGCGCCACGCCGAAGACCTGTTCCGCCTGCACACGCTGGGATTCCGCGGCGAGGCACTGGCATCCATCGGATCCGTCTCCCGCATGACGATCACCACCGGCACCGCCGACAGCGACGTTGGACGAATTTTGACCGTTGATGGTGGGAAAATGCTGGGAATCCGGGAAATCGGCTCCAAACAGGGGACCATCGTGCGGGTGGCAGACCTTTTCTACAACGTCCCGGCCCGGCTGAAATTCCTGAAAAGCGACACCACCGAACGAAACCAGATCGAAACGTTGGTTTGCCGTTACGCATTGGCCTATCCGGGTATCCGCTGGCAAAGCAGCCATGACGGAAAAACAGGCATTCGAACCGTTGGCAACGGGGAACATCGGGAAGTGCTCGCAGCCGTCTATGGCATTGATATCGCCAAAGACCTGCTGGAAATCAATCTGGAGACGGAAGGGCTGCGGATCATGGGATTTATCAGTCCGGTTGCGCTGACCCGCTCCAACCGCCGGGAAATGAATTATTTTATCAACGGACGCTGGGTTCAGGACAACCAGCTCAACATCGCGGTCACACGAGCTTATCATTCACTCATCATGGTGGGCCGCTTCCCGATCGTGGCGCTGTTTCTGGAAATGGATCCAGAAGAGGTGGATGTCAACGTGCACCCCTCCAAAGCCGAGGTGCGCTTCCGATCGCCGGACAAAATGTTCGGCGCGGTCCACCGGGCCGTGCGGCGCGGGCTGATCGCGCAATCGCCGGTTCCCGAAATTTCGATGCCGCTGCGCTGGCCCGGATGGGAAGGAAGCCAGTTCACTTCCGCAACACAGGGGGAATTCGAAGCACAGGCGGATCCGGCCTGGAAAATGGCGAGCAGAGCGAGCGACACGAGCAACGCGCCTGATACAAACACACGCCCACTTTGGCAATCAGATTCTCAGGAGATCCTCCCGACAGACACACCAACGGTGTCGGGCGAACCGGCTCGTCTGGAAAACACAGTCGCACGTCAGGTCAGCGCCCCCGGATTTCCGATTCTGCGCTGGATCGGGCAGATCGGCGGCACCTATATCCTGGCGGAAGGCCCGGACGGATTGTACCTGATCGATCAGCACGCCGCCCACGAGCGGGTCTTATATGAAAAACTGCTGGATCAAACCTCGGGAGAGGTCCCGGGGCAGGCACTGCTTGAACCGGTCATGATCCAGTTCCCGGCCTGGCAGGCATCCCTGCTTGAAGAGAATTTGTCCGTGCTAACGAAGTTGGGTTTCCGGATTGAGCCCTTCGGTCCAGGCACGTTTCGGATTCTGGCCATTCCGGCCATTTTCACCAAGGGCAACCCGGAAGCCGCCGTCCGATCCGTTGTGGAAGATTTTGAAGAGGATGAAACACCGCTCCAGGCGGAAATCGAAAGCCGAATCGCGGGACGAGTCTGCAAGCGAATGGCGGTGAAAGGCCGGCAGGCCCTTTCGGAAAGCGAACAGCGCGCGCTGATCCGCGATTTGGAAAACTGCCGCTCACCGCGTACCTGTCCGCATGGAAGACCGACCATGATCCAATTGAGCATTCCGTTGCTGGAACGGCAGTTCGGCAGAAAAGGTACATTATAATCAAATCGTATTTCGATTGATGAGATATCCAGGCTCCTTTCGAAGAGGGAATCTGTTTTTTCATTATGAAGAAACCATTTTTCGGGGCCGCCGGGAATCAATCCCGGCAGATATCAGGGAGGTAGTATGCAAATCGTTACAGACAGCGGAGCTGATCTTTCCATCGCGCAGCGTGAAGGGTTGCCGATTCATTACGCGCCGTTACGAATCACGCTCAACGGAGTGAATTATCACGAAGAAAATGTGTTGGATACGGCAGAATTTTATAAGATGATGCTGGAATCGAACGATTATCCAACCACATCACAGGCCTCCGCCGGTGATTTCGCGAAAATCTACCAGAACCTGGCAAAAAAAGGCGAAAAGATCCTGTCCATCCTTATTTCACCTTCACCGATCCATGCGTGGTCAGC
>CALCQT010000301.1 GCA_937894825.1 uncultured Anaerolineaceae bacterium | reverse complement strand
GAATATGGTACTCAAACCGTCCGCGCTGGTCGGGGACGCCGATGAAATTGCAGTGGATCACGGTCCGCGGTTTGTCTCGCGCGGCGGTGAGAAACTGCTGGCTGCGCTGGAGGCGTTCGGACTGACGGATTTAAACGGATGGATCTGCGCCGACGCGGGGTCTTCCACCGGCGGATTCACCGATTGCCTGCTGCAGCATGGCGCTGAGAAGGTGTACGCAATGGATGTAGGGTATGGGCTGCTGCATTGGAAGTTGCGCAACGATCCGCGGGTGGTTGTGATGGAAAAGACGAATGTACGCGACGTGAAGGCGCTGCCGGAAGGAATTAATCTGGTCGTTGTGGACGCGTCGTTCATTTCGCTGAAACTGCTCCTGCCCGTGTTTCGGGGGTGGTTCGCGGACGGCGCGGGGACGTTGGTGGCGCTGATCAAACCGCAGTTTGAAGCCGGACGGGAAGAAGCTGCCAAAGGGGCCGGTGTGATCCGGGATCCGGCGGTTCACCGCAAGGTTCTGACGGAAGTGTTGTCCTCAGCGGAACAGGAGGCCTTCGAAGTGAGAGGGCTGATCCGTTCACCGCTGTTGGGGCCGAAGGGGAACACGGAATTTCTGGCCCGCCTGGTCACGCCGGGCGGACAATCCGATATCGCCCGGCAAATTCGCGAACTGTTTTAATCAGCCCACCCGGGAGCGGTCTTCTCATCCAGTCGATCCAGTATCCGCTGGTAACCATCCGCCCCATAAACCAGACATTTGTTGACTCGGGCGATGGTGGCTGTGGATGCGCCGGTTTTTTCCGCGATGGCATTGAAGGTGACTTTCTGCCGCAACAGCTTCGCCACTTCAAGCCGCTGTGCCATGGCCGCGACTTCGCGGATGGTGCAGAGGTCGTCGAAGAACCGGTAGCATTCTTCCATGGATTTCAGTTCAAGGATCGCTTTGAACAAATGGTCCGTCTCCGGGTTATTATTTTTACTCTCGTACATATTTTTCCTTCTTTCTCAGGCAGCCTCGCGGGGATGATCGCCTCTACAAGGGATACGGTTTAATACTTTTGACATCCTAATCTTATTTTATTCGATACATGAATCAATAAAACCTGCTTTATTGCCGGAAATGGTTCAGGAAGGCTTTTGTCCGCTCATTCTGTGGATTGCTGACCAGCGCTTCGGCAGTCCCTTCCTCAACGATCACACCCTCCGCGATGAAAATGACGCGATCGGCCACGTTGCGGGCAAACTCGATCTCGTGCGTCACAATCACCATCGTCATATGCTCCGCTGCCAGCCCGCGGATCACACGCAGGATTTCACCGGTCAGTTCCGGATCCAACGCGGAGGTGGGTTCATCAAAGAACAGAATGTCCGGATTCATCGCCAATGCGCGGGCGATGGAGACGCGCTGCTGCTGTCCGCCGGAAAGCTGGAAGGGATAGGCGTTTGTCTTCTCCGTC
>CALCQT010000300.1 GCA_937894825.1 uncultured Anaerolineaceae bacterium | reverse complement strand
GATTCTTTTCCTTCTCTTCGTCTTTGTTGTTCTCGTTCAGCCCTTCTTTGAACGCGGTGATGCTGCTGCCGAGCTCTTTTGAGATTTTCGCAATTCTGCCAGGGCCAAACAACAAGATCACAATGATCAAAACGATCACAATTTCAGCAATTCCGGGTCTCCACATAAATTCCTCCATTCCGGCGCTGATGCCAGCCCCGTTTCTAATCGGTATTATACATTCTTTTCATCCCAATCGAAACCTCTTCCATAATCCATCAATTCAAAAGCCGGTTTTATGGTACTGTTTGATTTGAAGTACTTTTTCAAAAGCTTTCGTCTTAAATAGCAAAAGCGGAAATAATCCGCGATAAAAATGATGGAGGGTAGCGCCTTGGGTGAAAATAACCTCATAACGCAAGCACTGGCAGGTAATGATCAGGCGTTTCTTGGCCTGATCGCCCCGTATGAAAGCCATCTGCTGAAAATATGCTTCAGTTTTTTGAAAAATACCCTGGATGCCGAAGATGCCTGCCAGGAAATCATCCAGAAGATTCATGTAGGGATTCCCTCTTACCGGGGTGCGGATTTTAAAGCATGGATCTCCCGAATTGCAGCCAATCACTGCATCGACATGCTGCGCAAGCGGCAGTTCATGGAAATTGAATTGGAAGAAACGCGGATCGGTCCACAATCAAACGGCGTCCGAAATGACAACACGCTTTCACCGGAACAAATTCTGATCTCAAAAGAAACAAAAGATGAGCTGAAGCACATCATCAACGCCCTGCCGGTGCCATACCAGGAAGTGATCCAACTGCATTATTTCTCCGAGTTGAGTTACCGCGAGATCAGCCAACAGTTGGGGATCGTTGAGCGGACAGTTGAAACCCGAATCTATCGCGCCCGGAAGATGATTGCGAGAGTCTGGAGGAAAAATGCAGCACTATGACGATTTTGAATGGATTTTATATCGCAGCGGGTTGCTGTCGAAAAGAATGATGGAGGAAATGAGCGACCATCTGGAAAGCTGTGACGCCTGTCTGGAAAGGTATCTCGCCACGCTGGATGTGCCCGTTCCCGTTCCGGCTGGTCGACCGGCGAGGGAACCAATTCATTTTCAGCGGAATTCGACCGCGTCCCGCCGGATGCGCTGGGCAAGCGCGGCGGCGTTGATTTTTATTTTTCTGGCCATCCTGATGGGGATCACCCCGCAGGGGCAGACTGTGTTGGCGCAAATTCGAAACCGGCTGGAGGACATTGGCAACACTCTGACAGAGCTCTTCGGATTGCCGGAGGATTCTCCCTACGTGCAGGATATCGGACAAATTCAGACCGTCCCGCACACGATTGATTCGACAGCGCCGGACGCCCAGGACATTGATATCAAACTGGATCAGATTTTGGTTGAAAAAGACAAGCTGACTTACGCGATCATTGTCAGCGGCACCCTGCCGCAGGATTCCGACAGGGTAAGTCAGCTTGTCTTTTTCGAGGAAAACCTCACGATAAACGATGAAGCGATACGAGTATGGCATGGATCAAACTATCGCCGGATGCTTCCGAACGTCATCATCCAATACACGACCTGGAATATGGAGGACTTCTTCCGGGAAGCGGGCATTTATCATTTTGAACTCTCGCTATCCGGATTAACTTTTACCGATTATTCGTGGACCAAAAAGAACAGAATCAAAGGATCCTGGGTATTTGAATTTGACATCGATACACATAATCTGGTTGAAAACAGCGCCATTTATCCCATCGCCAAAGAATTTGAACTGGACAATCTGCGCTATTCGATCGACGAACTCATCATCAACCCAATCCGGCAGTCGCTGACCGTACGCAAATATGATGGACATCTGTTGAAACCGGAACCGGAGAACTGGGAAAAGCTGGCCATTTTCCAACTGATCACCGATGATGGGAGCGAATTCCTGCTGACCATGAAAAACCTGCAATCCGACAAAGACGGCAATACCGTGTATTCCTTTGAAATTCAGGACAATGCTTATGAACAATTGAAAAATGCAAGTTCCTTCCAATTAGTCCCTTACGTCACGCCCAGTGCAAGCAACCGGGTGAAATTTGATCTGGACGGAACGGAACCGTTGAATGACGGGATGGTGACCATCCTCCGCGATCCGGGAATCATGGTTTCCGAATCTATCACGATTCTGCGCAAACCATGAAAGGGGGGCAAAAGTAAGATTTCAAAATTATCACCAAAAACGATGTCATCTTCGTTTACATCTCGTAGATGCCCTTGGGTACTGTAAGGACGACTCCCAAAATGCTTCCCGGGTCTGAAGTCCTCCAGAGCAAGGTTACTCGCAAAAATTCTTCAGAGATTTTTTGAAAGATTTGAGTATTTGGAGGAAATAGAAGATCAATGGTATTTGAGGGTCTCTCCGCCTCATAGATTCTCCTCGGTACCGAAGAGAATCTATGAGAGTCGAGATGACATTAATTGGTTTTTTATATTTTTCCGCAGAGCGAAAAAATATAAAAAACCACCATCTTTCTTTACAAATCCAGCTTTTGACCTTCGAAACATAAAATCAAAAACCGGGATACCTTCATTATCACTAACTGACATCAGAACAATCCGCTTACGGCAGAATATTCCCGGCGGACAAATAAATCTCGTACCATTCCTCACGCGTCAGCGTGACTTCCGTCCCCTTCACGCATTCCAGCAGCCGCGCTTCATTCATCGTGCCGGTCACCACCTGCATTTTGGCCGGGTGCCGCAGCAGCCAGGCCACCACAATGGCAGTCTTGCTAATGGCATGCTTCTCCGCCAGTTCACTCAGCTTCGCATTCAGGATCGGGAACCGGTCATTATCAAGATAGGTGCCCTCAAAGAAACCGTACTGGAATGGTGACCAGGTCTGAATCGTAATATCATTCAGGCGGCAAAAATCGAGCACACTGCCGTCGCGATTCACAGCTTTGTCGTCCAGCATATTGACGTGCAGACCCTGCGAGATCATATTGGCGTTGGTCACACTGAGTTGCAGCTGATTAGCCACGAGCGGCTGTTTCACAAATTTCTTCAGCAGCTGGATCTGCATCGGATTATGATTGGAAACGCCAAAATGGCGCACCTTTCCGTTGCTTTCCAAAGTGTCAAATGCTTCCGCGACCTCTTCCGGCTCCACCAGCGCATCCGGACGGTGCAGCAGCAGCACATCCAGATAGTCGGTTCGCAGCCGTTTCAGGATGCCATCAACTGAAGCCAGGATATGCGCTTTAGAGAAGTCATGACCGATATTTCTGCGAATACCACATTTGGACTGCAAAATCACTTTCTCGCGGACCATGGCATTCATGCCAATGGCTTCCGCAAAAATCTCTTCGCAAGCCCCATCTCCATAAACATCCGCATGGTCAAAGAAATTCGCGCCCGCATCCAACGCAGTTTGCACAAAATGTTTCGCCTGTGGCTTTTCCAGCCGATCGATCCGCATGCAGCCAACCGCAATGACTGGAACCTGTAAATCCGATTTGCCTAAAGTTATTTTTCTCATCTTTTCAAATCCTCCCGGATGAATTTCTAAAATATTAATTTTCGAACTAAAGCCAAAATTCAATTAACTTTAATTTACGCATACAATCATAGTACTTAGAGTCAACTCAAAGTCAATACAGGAAATTCTTTCTTTCAAATCCAATTTTATCTGAATATCAAAGATAACGACCCGCAGGTATGTGTTAAAATCGTCCGAGGATCAAGAATCAGGAAAGCGTTGGAATTATGGCAATGAAAAGCATGTTAAAGAAACCGTACAATCAGGCATTTATTATCCTTCTTTTCGTTTACCTGATAACTGTCTCAGGCGCACTTTCACGCGGGCATGACTGGGGAGATGATTTTGCTTCTTATATCATGCAGGCGAAAAGCATCCTGACCAGCACAGAACAGCAATTCTATGAACACAATTCCTTCACAATTCTAAACTCGAGTGAGGTTCTGGGGCCGGTTGCTTATCCCTGGGGATACCCGCTTATTTTGGCGCCATTTTACAAGTTTTTCGGGTTACATCGCCTGGCATTAAAAATCCCCACGATCATCTTTTTCGCTCTTTTCCTGATCGTTTTTTTCACATCGCTCAGTCGGCGGCTTTCGGGATGGGAACGGGTCCTGCTCTGCGCAGTACTTGCTTTTAACCCATTTCTCCTATCTTTTCAGGATCAAATTTGGTCTGATATTCCTTTTTTGTTCTTTTCAACCCTGGCCATCTTTCAGATTGACAGCTTTGTTTACCGGTATGAGAAGTTTGACAATACCTCTCTTAATTACCTTCTGCTCGGTCTTTCCATCTTTCTTGCAAACTTTATGCGCACCACTGGCGTGTTGTTGTTGGGGACATTCCTGATTTGTCAACTAATCCGCATCGGTCAGCAATGGAAGAAAAATAAAAAAATTGGTCCTATTTCTGCTATCTGGCTAATTCCGCACCTTGTTTATGGAGGGCTTCGATTCATCGTATCAATCGCATTCCCGAGTGGTGAGTCTTCATACCTGATGTCCATTCCAACAGGTAATTTTGCAGAAAGCCTGCTCAATAATATTCATTATTATGCCAATTTGATGGAAGATTTTATGCCTCATGCCCCATCAGCCCGCATCGTCTATTCATTTTTACTGGTTTCATTTTGCATCGGACTGACCGAACGGATTCTTGAGGATTATCCATTCATTCTATATGGGACATTTACAATTGGTATATTGTTGCTTTGGCCCCCCAAACAAGGATTACGATTCTTCATTCCGATCATCCCGTTCTTTCTATATTTTTCTTTCATGGGCATGAAAATCCTTTTCTCATCACTAAGAAAAATTGATTTCAGAACTCAAAAAGTGCTCACCTGGCTGATTTGGATTGTACTGGTCATCACTTCGGTAACAGAATCATTTCATTATGTTCGAGATAATCTTGCAAACAATCGACAGGTAGCCGGCCCGTTTGATCCTGGCAGCAGTGCTATGTTCAATTTTATCCGGGAATCCACCGCCGCGGACAGCACAATCATCTTTTTTAAACCGCGCGCCATGCGCCTGATAACC
>CALCQT010000299.1 GCA_937894825.1 uncultured Anaerolineaceae bacterium | reverse complement strand
ACTTATGCCGGCGTCGCAGTCAGCCTGGATTTTGGGCGGATCCTGCAAACCTACCCCTATCAGTTGGCAGCGGCCCTGCCGCTCAGCTTTTACGCCGCCGGACAACAATTGGCCATCATGGGAACGACCTGGCTGGCGCCGGACGTATTGCAATACACGTTGAGCGGCTTTCTTAAAGCGCTCACGCTCGCAGACATTTTTATCCTGGTCCTGACGGCACTGGCGATCGCTCGGACTATCCGGACCGCTCCAATCAGGAATCAGGAAACGCCCCGGCTGACAATTTTCGCGCTCGGGTTGTCCCTGTGGCTGTTGCCGGCCGTTACCATCGCGGTCAGTCAGCGCTATCAGGGGCAGTTGCTTCCCGGTTTGGGGTATCTGCCGGTTTATCTGGAATATTTTGGGATCAGTCTACTGCTGTCCGGATTGGGCAGCCTCCTCTGCAAAAAACTCACAACCACCAAAAGCGAGGTTTTCGGCTTGCTCGCCGTCGTTGCGTTGCTTGTGTCCACAGCGATCAATCTGCAGAATAACCGGAAATTGACCGATCTTCTGAACCGCGAATTTCTCTATCCACGCCTCCCCGGCGAACAGGCGCTTCAGGCCGGGCTGCTGTCATTTCTGCCCACAAACAGCAAAGTGATTTTTGCCAATCCTGACCGTTATATCTGGGAAGCAGATTGGAACGAGCGCGGGCTTTATCAGGAATTTGCCTCAATCTACAGTCCGCGAGACTTGATTGCGGATGGAATTGAACCAATGGGGAAAGGCCATTTTCTGGACCAGTACCGCCTGCAAACATCCGGGACAGACGGTTCCTCCGTATTGATAACAGATAATCTGCATATCCTTTCTTATAGCGGCGACGCCGGACGCGGATTGGCAAAGCTGGGTCATGTCAATCAAATTCGCGCAGATGCCAACACTTCAACAATTGAAGAGACGCTGGTGGACCAGGTTCTATATTTCGTCAGCGGTGAGCTGCCGGAAACCGTCCGGATCACCTATCAAACCTCCGGCGGAGAGACGATTATACTGCCTTTGCAGGAAGCCTGGCAGATTCGCCGCTCCCGGGAAGGAAACCTGTACCAACTCCCAGAACAGAATGAGATCATCTTTGAGACACTGGATTTTTTCGGATTTTAACCTCAGCGGAGCCGATATTTACATAACGAAAGGTCTTCGTCATACAATACAAAATACAATACAAAAAAAAATTCCATTAAAATTGCAGTAATCCGCAAGTGAATAATGTCAAAAAATTAAGTGAATTCCGTCATTAGTCAGAAACAATGAAAAAATATACACTTCAGTTAAATGATGGAGTTATTGAAACAGATTCCATTACAACCTATGCTAAAAAGGGAGAATAACTCAGGATGACTGACGAAATCAATCCGTTTGAATTAGCACAAAAACAATTCGACCATGTGGCGGATATGCTCGACCTGGATGAAGAGATCCGGGCTTACCTGCGCTGGCCGAAGAAGGAATTTCACGTTCGAATCCCTGTCAGAATGGACAACGGGGAATTGAAAATCTTCGATGGTTTTCGTGTGCAGCATAACGACGCCCTGGGCCCGAACAAGGGCGGCCTGCGCTTCTTTCAGAACGAGACCTTTGACACGGTCCGCGCGCTGGGGACCTGGATGACCTGGAAATGCGCTGTGGCGAACGTTCCGCTTGGCGGCGGTAAAGGCGGTGTGGTGGTGGACCCAACCCAGCTAAGCGACCGTGAAAAAGAACGCTTGCTGCGCGAGTACGTCCGCTTGCTGTGGAAGAATTTTGGGCCCCGCACCGACGTCCCTGCACCGGATATGGGATCCAACGCACAAATGATGTGCTGGTTTATGGATGAATACTCTGCTCTTTCGGGACAATACACACCGGGCGTCGTAACCGGAAAACCGGTTGGCGCCGGCGGTTCGCTCGGACGAATGCAGGCCACTGGATTTGGCGTCATCGTCACAGTCCGGGAGGCGATGAAGCACCTGGGCATCGATCCGAAAGGAACCACCGCGTCCATCCAGGGCTTCGGAAATGTCGCCCAGTACTCCGCTACCAATTTTGTCGAAAGTCTGGGCGGAATCGTCAAATGCGTGTCCTGTTGGGACCGTTTTGACAACAAAAGCTATACATTCTATAGGGAAGATGGAATCGATCCGCGCTATTTGATGACCATTACGGATCAATATGGGATGATCAATAAAACCAAAGCTGCCGAAAACGGCTATGAAATTCTGGACGGAGACAGTTGGCTCCATCAGGATGTGGATGTGCTGATCCCGGCGGCGCTGGAAGGACAAATCAGAATCGACAATGTCGATAAAATCAGCAGCCGGGTCAAAATCATTGCCGAGGCGGCAAACGGACCCACCACAACTGAAGCCGACGAAACCATTAAGAAAAAAGGCTATTTTGTCATTCCGGATTTTCTATGCAATTGCGGCGGCGTCACCTGTTCATACTTCGAAAGCGTCCAAAATGACGCCAATTTCTATTGGAGCGAAAAAGAAGTACTCGAAAAACTGGACGAAAAGATGACCGACGCTTTCAATTTCGTCTATTCGCTGTCGGTCGAACGGAATGTCTTTATGCGGGATGCCGCTTATATGGTTGCCATTCAGCGCGTCGTGACTGCGATGAAATTACGCGGTTGGGTATAAACTTTCCAATGCCTCAAACAAAAAAGGAACCTGTGTCAGGTTCCTTTTTTGTTTGAGGAAAAAATGAAAAAGTTTTGTTGGAGAGCGTGTTATCGTCTTCCGGCTTATTCGTGGTAATCCCCGTCGATCGTGACGTCACCGGGACTGGCCGGTTCAAGCGGCACAATCAAGGCGCAGATGGTGTAGATCAGCAGCATCGGGATAAAAGCCGAAATTACTGAGATAATCACCACACCGATCCGGATCAAATTGGCATCAATATTAAAGAAAGTTCCCAAACCGCCGCAAACACCGGCAATAAATCGATTTTTAGAACTGCGATAAAGTTTTTTCGTCATATTCACTCCTGTTATATATCATATACGCGAATTCACATTCTGCGTTGCATCTCCGCTTTCGTAAAAAACACTCAATCCTTTTGATAAATATCCT
>CALCQT010000298.1 GCA_937894825.1 uncultured Anaerolineaceae bacterium | reverse complement strand
CGGATGGCATTGATCTGAATGTGTTGGAAAGTGAGATCAAAAAGGGCCGGCCGAAACTCGTGTACCTGATCCCGGATTTTCAGAATCCGATGGGGACGACCACCAGCCTGGAAAAACGGCAGGCCATTGCCGAACTGGCCAGGAAACATGACTTTTGGATCCTGGAAGACATTCCTTACCGCCGGCTGCGCTACAGTGGCGAGGACCTGCCGACGATCGCTTCCCTGGCGCCGGAACGGGTCGTCAAAATGGGCTCCTATTCGAAAACATTGGCGCCCGGCCTGCGGCTTGGTTTTCTGATCGGTGACGCGGATTTCCTGAAGCGGGTCAAAGTCTTTGCCGGGAATACTTATATCGGCCCGGTGAGCCCGACTCAGGCGCTGGCCTATCAGTTCCTGAAGCTGGGATTTTTCGAGCCGAACCTGAAGAAAATTCATGCCTTGTATGGACCACGGCTTAGAAAGACGTTGGAAATTCTGGCGGCCGAGCTGCCCGGAGCGGTTTATCCCAAACCGGAAGGCGGTTTCTTTGTCGGTGTGACGCTCCCGGAAGGGAATGACATGGAGACGCTGTTGCCGCGGGCAAAAGAGGCCGGGCTGAATTTGACGGATGGACGGGGTTTTTACCTCAATCCGGAAGATGGCAGGCGCTTCCTGCGCATCCCGTTTTGCGGTTTGAGCGAAGCGGATCTGGAGAAGGCCTTTGAGGCGCTGCTGCCGCTGATTGTGCGGTGATTTCTTACAGTGGGATTGTTTTTTGCGCGAAGCGCAAAAAACAATCCCACGCCAACATTACGAAAGCAAACAGTCCAGTTGGCCGCCATCGTCCCATTGCGTGCGGAAACGGTCGATAAACTGCTGTCGGGTGTACGCATGCGTCTGTGTGCCCTGTTGTTCCAGCACATAGGCGGAAGCAAGCGAGCCCATCCGTCCGCAAACTTCCCAGTTCAATCCTTTGAAGAACCCCGTCAGGAATCCGGAGCGGTATGCGTCCCCGACCCCGGTCGGATCTTTGATGTCCGCGGGCGGAAAAACAGGAATGGCATAGGTTTGCCCGCCGGTCAGGATTTTGGAGCCTTGTTCGCCCAACGTGACGATCACACAATCCACTTCCGCGGTGATGTCCGCTTCGCTTAATTCGGCATGCTTTTTGAGCAATTCGAACTCATATTCGTTGCAGAAGAGAAACTTTGCGCCTGCGACCCCTTCCCGAATCATGGCTTTATCCATGCGGATGATCTGCTGGGATGGATCGAACGCATATGGGATACCGAGTTCTTTACATTGCAGCGCGTAGCCGATCATCGCTTGCGGGTCGGAAGGTGAAATAATGAATAATTCTACGGCTTCGTCCCCTAATTCGGCGACTTTAATGTCGGCGGAATTCCCCATGGCCCCGGTATAGAAAAACGCGATCTGGGCGTTGGTTTGATCCGTATTCGCAAAGAAGGACGCGGTGTATTTTCCTGGAATGACGCGGGCGAAACGGCAGTCGATACCCTGGGTGGTCAGCCATTGACGGTAATTCTCGAAATCTTCGCCGACCGTCGCAAACAGCATTGGCTTTTGCCCTAAAAGCGCCAGACTATAGCAGATGTTGGGTGCAATCCCTCCCTGCAGCCGGATCATGTCGTCCACCAGGAATGACAGACTGATGGATTCAAGATGGTCCGGAAGAATATGGTCCTTAAAGACGCCGGGAAATTTCATTAAGTAATCATAGGCGACTGAGCCGCTGCATACAATGGACATGGTTTGTTTCTCTTTCCTGATTTGATATTGGTTTTATTTATTTTCGCGAAGCGAAAATAAATAAAACCATAGCCGATTCATTAATGGCCGAGCGCTTTTTTTGCAATAACGATCTGCGTCCTTTGCGTCTCTTCGCATAAATTAACCGCGATTGGGAAGAAGCGTCCGCCGGAAACATCCGTCAGCATCTCCTGCAAAACCCCACTGACAAAATACGCCGGGCATTCTTCCGCGGCGTAAGCGCATTGCAGACGCCAGACGATTTCGTCATCCCCTTCGAGACAGGTAAACTGAATGCCGAGTGGGTCGAGCACAATTGATCTCAGTTCTTCCAACGCATTTCTGACACGCCGCTGTGTGGGCAGCAGCCGAAATTCTGCCGCACGGAATTTCAGCGATTTTTCAAATTGATTTTTGATAAAACTATATGAATTTTTTCCGATACAGACGGCTAACCCCTCCGCTTCGGCTGAGCCAAAATTTTCTGAAAGAAATTGTTTCATGAAACTGATTTCTTCAGCGCCCCGACCAATTTGGTCTGACCGGTTTAACAGGATTTCATAACGGGCGCTTTCTTCGTCGCCCATCACTTCCTGGAAAGCCTTTGTTATCACGTCACTGAATATGCGTTTGTTTTGTTCGTTTTCTATCATAAAATCTGTTATTTTCTTATTGGAACAGTAGTTTTCTATCCTCTAATCGAAGTGCTGCTTTTTATGCGCCAGTTTGTCGCGCTATTTTCGCGCCAGGAAATCAGCCCATTCGACAAAATTATACCAAAGAAGCGTGTGCTGTTTTTTGATCGGATTGGTTATTAAATGATATGTGTGTCATCATTGGGTTTCCCTGCCTGTTAACGGGTTGGGCGGCTTTTCCAATGAATGTAATCAAGGCGCGGTGAGAAATATGTCAAACCTGTCTGCCATAATTTTTTTTCAATGGTGAGGGCAAATTCCATGTTTTGCAGGAACCATTGGTTGAATTTATATTCGTTATAGAAATGGACTTCCCGCAAATATCGGATGGGTACAGGAGAGAATGTCAGCGCCTCAGATTGCGGGTTGGTGGGGTAACTATCCGGAATTTCAAGAACGGACCGTTGTACATTTTCCGTATCTATGAAGAGTTTTTCAAAGGATTGCGTGTACTGCAGAAAAGGTGCGATCTCCTTTTGAAAATGGGACATGCGGATCATACGCGCCGCCGGGTAGGGGAAGAAATAAAAGGGGATATCCATGAGTATATCCACATCAAACAACAGGACAACCCATTCGTACCCCAAACGTTCCTGTAAATTATAAAATAACCGGTAATTCGGATAGGAAATATTCAGGCTGACGGCCCATTGCCAGGCGGGAGGAAGCGCCGGTTCATTGAATCTTACTTCTGAGAATTGCGGATCCATCCGCAGCATGCTCCGTGACAGCAGACCGTTTTTGAGAATGGAAGTCAGATTTTCAAGTCTTGTAAAATGAGTCAGATAATAGATCCTTCTCTCTTTACAAAACCGTGAGAAGGCGTTTATTTTTTCCGGTGTGACAATTTCCGGCGGAAATGGCAGCGGCCCGTCTTCTGTGTTGAATGGCCCTTCATCTTCTGCCGATGGCAGTTGTACAGCCGGAAATTGCGATGTATTGGGTCTGCTTTTTATTGGTTGTGTTTGTTCCATTAAATAGGTTCGTTCGGTGGTTCAGGATTGGTATCGCGTTATCCCGGCCGCAGGTCGACGCTTCTACCGGTTGTGGCAATTATAATGGAATTGAGGAGTTTACGATGGAACAATTCGATTGTGATGATTGGTTCGGCGAATTGTCTATAATATCGGTTTCCGAATAAAAACTGCCGGTCCTGTTCTGGCTAACAAACCAAAACAGGACTGGCAGGATTAAGGTTTTTGAACCCGGTTTTTGATTCCGCCTTCTGACGAAGTGCTAGAACGCTTTTACCAGTTTTCCGGCGTCGTTCAAATAATACGGTTCCCAGAGGATACCGAAATAATCGGTATAGATATCTTTTTTCAGCGGTGCGATGGTAACTTCAGTTGCGTTTTCGGCAATCTTTTCCCAGCGGGATTCGATGTCACCCAGCGCGTTTTTGAAATTGTCGGTCTCGGTTTCCAATTCGGATTTTGCCGCATCCAGAACCAATTGAGCTTTTTCGAGTGCGTTTTGGGCGGTGTTCGATAAGCCTGTTTTGTTGAGCGAGCTGGAAACGGACCGTCTGCGTCCGGTGAGCAGCGAGAGCGCCAATTCGCCATAAGCGCCATATTTTTCCAGGTTACGGCTGTTCATTTTATCAGACCTGTCCTGGACATCTGCTTCGGCTTTGCGAATTTTTACCTCAAGCTTATCGACAATTTTCTGATATGCTTTGGTGATTTTTTCGCGCTCGATTTGTGAGGCTTCGCTGATTTTCTCCCGGCACAGTTGGAGGAAATCCTCATCGGATGTGTTGGGATCCGCATAGACTTTCAGATCTTCATTGGCGCGGATTTTTACATTCCCATTCCGATAAATGCTTTCGATAAAGTCAGATTCCCGGCTTTTTGCTCCGCGCGCGTCCAGCATCCATTCCGGAGCGGCTTCATACTTCGGTTCCAATCCTTCCGGACGGGTGTCCAACAGCGCCGGATCGATGGGATCGACTTCATAATTGTCCCAGCGAACGGAAAGACCGCGAAGTTCCGGATCATCAACCAGCGCGGCTTTTTTCACGCTGAAATCCAGATTATATTTTCGCTGGAAAATGCGGGTTTCCGCTTCAGCGTACCAGACCGGTAAGTATGTGATCTGATCACTGGAGGCGCCGACATCTGCCGGGGACTTTTCACTACGCCGATAATATTCATTGATCGTCGAAGCGACAACAGGTTTTGAGCCATCAGAAATAGCGGCTTCTTCATTGGGGTTTATTGCCATGGTATTTTCTCCTTCTTGCAGGTTTGAATCTTCTGAGGCCTTGTCGGCATCAATTATTGTGCTGCTGTTATTACTTTCACTGAGGCCATATTCGATTAAGGATGGAATCAAATTGCGCGTCAGCGGACCCGCCAAAAAATTCATCGCCCACCGGGTGGCGAATACTTTAAGCCCCGGTTTGTGTACATTCATATACAGAAACTGCCGCTTTCCTAATGAAGAAATCAAGCGGTTGGCCTGCGAACGGTCGATTTGGCCGGCGCTCGTGGTTAAGCCGTCCAACAACCGGTTTTTATCCTGTTCGGTCTGGAGATGGCCGATGAACCAGGTCCCGGCGTTTGAGAGTGCCTTGTAATCAAAATCGATCGGGTTTTGAGAAGAAAGGATCATGCTGACGCCAAAAGCCCGGGCCTGTTTCAACATTCGCAGAATAATCTGCCTTGAAGCAGGATTCCCGGCTGCCGGGAGATAACCGGCAATTTCATCGAAATAGACTGCCAGCCGCAGGTTTCCGGTACCGGTTTGGGTCCGCATCCAGGCTTCGACCTGCGAATAGAGCATGGTGACGAAGAACATTCTTTCATGATCGCTCAGATGCTGAATGTAGAAAATATTGAATCGGGCCCGGCCATCCTCTTTGAAAAGCATTTTTCCGATGTCCAGGTTCGGTCCCTTACTCCAGGACTGAAAGGTGGGCGACGCAAGGAAATTATTGAGCATCAGCGCGAGTTTCATCCGTTCTTTCGCCGGATACATGGTTTCGATTGATAGCGCGCCCAGCTTTTCGAAAGGCGGGTCAGTGATCGCATTGATCATCTCTTCAATATCAATGCTCTTATTCATGCTCCAATATTGTTCGATGATGTTGGAGAGCAGGATATGTTCGCGGCTCTGGATCGGGTCAATGTTGCTGATTCCGATCAGATCCAGCAGCGCAGTCACCGAGGTCGAAATTTTCTCGCGTATATCCTCGTCTTCCGCATACCAGATCCCTGTCGGCGCATCGAAGGATGACATGATATTAACCGGATTCCCGACGGTTGAGCCGGGGGTATAGACGGTATAAGATATTTTATTCAGGGCGGCGATTTCTTCACTGCCGAAACCCCAATCGGCCAGTCCTTTGCGCCAGTTTTCAGCGGTTTCTTCTGCGATGGAGTAAAGATCTTTTCCTTCACGCAGCGGCGCTTCCGGATCGATCCATGGAGAAAAATCCTCTCCCTTTAATTCGGGAAAATGCAGCAGGAGGTTGGTGAGGTCACCTTTGGGATCAATGATGATGGCTGGAATGTTTTTCAGCGCAATTTCTTCCAGCAGTGCGATCCCCAAACCGGTCTTTCCGGATCCCGTCATGCCGGTAATTACACAATGGGTATTTAAATCTTCCGGATCATAGAGCAGTTTTTCATCGGTTCGATTGCCTTGACCATCGGTGTAATTTCCCAGGTAAAACTTTTTTGGATCAATTGGCGTCATTTATAAACTCCTTTGCACAATGGTCTAATTTCCCACCTATTTTATTATACTAATAAAAATCAAAGATTTACTCATTTGCAGGCGGAATTGGTGTCACATCTTTCTCAATTAGCCAATAATTTTCAGCATCCGCTTCCACTGTCCAGCCTTCGTATTGATCAGCTAAGATGCGGACTCTGATCCATAAATAGCCTTCTTCGCAGACAGGGGCGTCTGCAAGCACAATGAATTCCTTGTTCGCGTTAAAGGTGGCAAGCGTCTCGCTTGACAAAGAGGGCAGGCTGCGGATTTTGCTGGATCTGCCGCCTGAGATAATTTTCCCATATTGCCCTTCGCGCAGCCGGTTCGTCAGGTTCCCGCATTGGATCGGCTGAGGTGTATCGGTGACAGCGATGGTGGGTGTCGGCTGCGGCGTTTCGGTTTCTAAGCGCAGTAAGGATGCTTCAGTTTCAGTCATTGTTTCGGTTGCGGAAGGCTGCGGTGATGTCTCAGGGTTGTCTTCCTTCGGGATTGTGGGTATAATCTGAGCAGCGCTGTTGCTTTCAATTTGGATCCGTCTGGCTGCTTTTCCGCCATAAGGGATCTGCGGAATGAAACCCAGTTGCCATAAGATGAAAATACCTGCCAACAGAAGTGAAAAAACGGTGATGATTGTTCCGACTGGCGTTCTAGCGTCCGGGACATAGCCGCAGGTCTGACAGCCGCTTTTGCTGGAATACAGGTAGGACAAACAGGCCGGACAGCGTTGGATTTGTTTGCCCGGAAAAGCTGTCTTATTTGCCTGTTCAGCACCGCAGTAATGACAGCTTTTTGCTGCATTGGGGAGCATTCGGTAGCAGCTTAAACAATGTTTCATGGCTGGTATTATAGTATAAATTGGATCCGGCGGAATGCTTTTTGTCGTTATCGGTCTCAGTTCAATACACGTTATTTTCGTATCGGAGTTAAAAATATTTGTGTGATAACTGCGATTAAACTTTTCGCCCGCGAAAATCGTATAATAGATGAAATAACAAAACAGGAATTCTGTTGAGCGCAGTGAGCGGATCGTTCGCAGTGGACGGATGCGGCAGAATTGGGAACTTTGAAATATTGATGGTTTATTTATATAAAGAGTTTTCGGATCATTTGCCGGACAAGAAAGATTGCGGGATCCCATCGGATGCGCAGGATTACTGATATTATAGGGAGTCATCTATGAGAAACCGAAATAAATTGTTTATTTTTCTTGTGCTATTTTTCACGGTCTTTTTTTACCCGGTTCACTCTGTTGCGGCTCAATCACAACTTCCTCCCGATCAAACGCAGACAGCATTGAATTTGCTGGCAATCGAATGCCAGAATTTGTCGGATTATGCACTCAGGGCCGGACAAGGTGATTTCGCCAGTTACGATGCAGCGAAACTTCAATTCTCGGTTGCAATTGATAATATTGATCTG
>CALCQT010000297.1 GCA_937894825.1 uncultured Anaerolineaceae bacterium | reverse complement strand
AACGAGGGCATTTGTGATGACATCTGTTTTTATGTCAAGGCCGGTGAAATTGTCGGTTTCTTTGGATTAATGGGCGCCGGCCGCAGTGAAATTGCGCGGATCATTTTTGGGCAGGATCCAATACAGGATGGTGAGATCATCCTGTGCGGAGAGCACATCCTTACGCCGGATCCGAAACAGATGATTGAGAAAGGCATGGCCTTTGTCACTGAAAACAGACGCGAAGAGGGTTTGTTTATGGACGATACGGTAGTCAACAATTTAGGTATCGTATCCCTCCCAAAATACTCAAAAAATCCTTTCCGGATTGTTAATAAAAAAGATCTCTCCACGATGGCAGGGTCGGTTACCGACAGCTTATCGATTAAATGCGGTTCGCTTTATAAGAGTACCGCCAAAAGCCTTTCAGGCGGGAATCAGCAAAAAGTTGTCATAGGAAAATGGATGATCTCAAACCCGGTTGTGTTCATCCTAGATGAACCGACGAAGGGGATCGATGTGGGGGCAAAATATGAAGTTTACAGTGTGATCAATGCGCTTGCCTCACAGAAAAATGCCATTATGTTTATTTCTTCCGAAATTGAAGAACTGATGGGTATTTGCGATCGGATCCTTATTATGAGTCTGGGAAAAATTGTCGGAGAAGTTGAACGCGCAGATTTTGATAAAGAGAAAATTATCCGGATTGCATTCAGGCAGGGGGAACTCGCAGCATGAAAACAAAAAATAATCTACAGCTGACTTTATTAAATAACGTCCCGATCATCATCTTTATTGTCTTTTTTGTGATCACCGGGTTGCTGGAACCGAAATTCTTCTCAATGCAAAATGTGGAAAACATTTTTAAATCTTCTTCTCATATCGGTGTGCTTGCGATCGGGATGACTTTTGTTTTGCTGACCGGCGGTATTGACCTTTCCGTCGGGTCAACCATGTATCTCAGTGCCGGGCTGGTCGGTGTACTTACGGTAGAAAGAGGTTTCCCGATCTGGCTGGCGATCGTCCTGGCGTTTGCTTGCTCCCTAGTGATTGGGCTGGCGAATGGGATCCTGGTCGCCAAATTGAAACTGCTGCCGTTTCTGGCCACCATGGCGATGCAAGTTTTGATGCGCGGGGTGGCTTTGTTGGTCACGGAATCCCGCCCGATAAAGCTGCCGCAAGCGTTTTCCGGGCTTGGAAGCGTTCGCTTATTCGGCTTAATCCCGGTTCCGATCGCACTGCTGCTGTTCTTTCTTCTGATCGCCGCAATTTTCCTGAGTTACACAGCCAAAGGCCGACAGATTTATGCAGTCGGAAACAATGAAGAAGCGGCGCGGCTGGCCGGAATCAATAAAGATAACATTCTGCTCATCAGCTACGTATTATGCTCCGTATTTGCCTGTGCCGCAGGGCTGATAGCTGTGACGCAATATGGACTGATTAGCGCCGCTTTCGGAGAGGGAATTGAGTTCAATGCCATTGCGGCCGCGGTGTTAGGCGGTGTTAGTTTGGCAGGCGGGGTCGGAAAGGTTTTCCCCGGCACGCTGATCGGAACACTTTTGATCCAGATGATTCAAATCGCGCTTGTTTACCTGAAAGTTGATCTTTATATCACGTCAATCATTTCAGCGCTGGTGATTTTTGTCGCGGTTTTTCTCGATAGTTTCCGTCTTTCAATCTTACGAAAAATGGAACGCAGACATATTTTTAAAGCATAGAAAACAAATAAAAGAGGCAAAAAATGTACGAGATTGATCGAAAATTATATGAACGCGCCTTAAATGGGAATCCTGTTCTGGTCGGATTGGTCGGAGCAGGACAAATGGGAAAAGAAATTGTCTGCCAGATCGCGCAAATGCAGGGCATGGAAATCATGATCGTGGTGGATTTGAACACGGAAACCTGTCTGAATGCCTACAAGGCCGCGGGATATGATGGCGAGATCGTGGTAAGTAATGATCTGCGGGAAGTGAACGCGGCGCTGGCCGCGGGCAAACGGGTTGCGGCGACCGATTTCGAGGTTGCAATCAAAGCGGACCTGATCGACAGTGTGATTGACGCGACCGGAAATCCGTTCGTCGGCGCACAAGTGGCTCTGACCTGCTTTAACTATAAGAAACACATCGTGATGATGAATGTGGAATGCGACATCACCGTCGGCCCCATTCTTCGGCAGATGGCCGAAAACGCAGGCGTGGTCTACTCGCTCACGGCCGGGGATGAGCCTGGGTCGATTATCGAAGTCTATCGCTTTGCAAAGGCTTTGGGCTTCCGCATTGTCGCTGCCGGAAAAGGGAAGAATAACCCGCTGAATATTTATGCCAAGCCGGACGATCCGGAATGGAAAAAGAAAGCGGAAGATCGGAATATGCAGGTGCGAATGCTGATCGAGTTTGTCGACGGCTCCAAAACGATGGTCGAAATGTGCGCTGTCTCTAACGCGACTGGTCTGGTTCCGGATATTCGCGGAATGCACGGGCCTAAGTGCAATATCGAAGACCTGAAAACCGTGTTCAGCCTGAAAAAACAGGGCGGAATTCTGGAGCGTGAAGGGGTGGTTGATTTTGGGATCGGGAACATCAATCCGGGCGTCTTTGTGATCGTAACGACGGATAATGAAACACTGAAAGAAGGGCTGATCCAACGCGATATGGGCCTGGGGCCGAATTACCTGCTTCTGCGTCCCTATCATCTTTGCAGCTGCGAGACACCGATCACAGTGGCGCAGGGTGTGCTGTATGGCGAATCGACCGGCCACCCGAATAAGTATCTGACTTCAGAATGCCTGACGATCGCGAAAAAAGATTTGAAAAAGGGCGAGGTGCTGGATGGGATCGGTGAATATTGCTACCGTGGCTCCATCGACCTTTATGAAGTTGCCAGAGAAGGGAATATGCTCCCGTTGGGTCTTGCGAAGGGTTGCCGGATGACACAGGATGTCCCGATCGATACCGTTCTGACCTATGACATGGTGGAAGTGCCGGATTCGGTGCTCTACAATCTGCGTAAGATTCAGGACTCCATGTATAAAAAAGAAATGGTGAACGTCTCCGCCAAATAGGCGAACGGAGTTAACGATGACGGACAGGAATACTATTCTTCGCACCCATAACATCTGCAAAAGCTTCAGCGGCATTCAGGTTCTGAAAGATATCAGTATTGATTTTGAACGCGGAAAAGTGCACGCTTTGTTGGGTGAAAATGGTGCGGGAAAGTCTACTTTGATCAAAATCCTGGGCGGCGTGTATTCTCCGACCAGCGGCTTCTTCGAATTTGAAGGGCAGCGTGTCACCACGACGACCCCTTCCAGCGCCGTCCGCATGGGAATTGTGGTGGTCCACCAGGAACTTAACCTGATCCCGGGCATGTCTGTTGCGGAGAACATCTTTTTAGGGCGGGAAATCACCAGCCGAACCGGCCATCTGTCCATAAAACAGATGGAACGAAAGGCCAGTGAAATCCTGCTCACCTTTGGAATTGATAATATGTCTGTTGCGGAGAACATCTTTTTATGGACAGATGGAACGAAAGGCCAGTGAAATCCTGCTCACCTTTGGAATTGATAATATTGACGTCCGTGCATTGACCGGAAATTTGAGCATCGCGGAACAACAGATGGTTGAAATCATCAAAGCCATTTCACTGAACGCCAAATTGTTGATATTTGATGAGCCGACGGATGTATTAACAGACAAGGAAACGGAGAAGCTTTTTGGACTGATCCGGAAATTGCGTGAAGACGGGACCTCCATCATTTACATTTCGCACCGCTTGAACGAAATTAAACAAATCGCGGATACGTTCACTGTTTTGCGCGATGGAAACCACATTCACACCGGACCGCTCAAAGATGTTAACAACGATGAAATTGTCCAGATGATGGTCGCACGGAAACTGACGGAACAGTATCCGTATATACCGTCTGAACGGGGAAAATGTGTGCTTGAGGTGCATGCCCATTGTAAAAAAGATAAACAAGAAGTTGTCTCATTCTCCGCGTATGCGGGACAAATCGTCACATTTTATGGTCTGGTCGGCTCCGGCAGAACCGAATTGATGCGTCAAATTTTGTGCGCAGACAAGGAAAGACCGAACAAGGTCCTGTTGAACGGGAAAGAGATCAAAATAAAAAATCCTTCGGACGCCAACCGTTGCGGCATTGTCTATATTACCGAGAGCCGGAAAGAATTTGGCATTTTTCGAGACATGTCTGTGCAGTTTAATATTTCTGTTTCGAGTCTCCAGGATTATGTCGGGAAATTGGGGCATATCACATATAAGAAAGAGCTGACAGCGGTGCAAACGATGGTGGAGAAACTCTCCATAAAAATCGCATCCATGGGCCAGGAAATCAAAAAATTGTCCGGTGGCAATCAGCAAAAAGCTTTACTGGCGCGCAGTTTATTAGTGAAGCCTGCGGTCCTGATTTGCGATGAACCGACGCGCGGTATTGACGTAGGGGCTAAAGTCGGGATTTATAACATCCTTAATGAACTGAAAAAACAGGGCATTGCCATCATCGTCGTCTCGTCGGATATGCCGGAAGTGCTGGGAATCAGCGATTACGTGTATACGATGTTTCAAGGCCGGATCAACGCAGGTTTTCAACGCGAGCATTTGAACGAATTCGATATCGCGAATGCCGCTTTTGGAAAAACAGGATAATTTCTTATCGGAGAAAATATGAACGACCGAGTTACGAAACCGCGTTTCGCGAGAATAATTTCGAATTTGTATCAATCGCAGATTGTAAAAACGATTTTTGCGTTGTTTTTAATGTGTTTGCTCCTGACGATTTCGCGCCCCAATACATTTTTTACTGTTAAAAACATGTTTAATGTCCTGCGTCAGGCTTCGGTCAATTCGCTGATTGTTTGCGGGATCACGTTTGTTTTGATCACAGGCGGTATTGACCTTTCTGTTGGATCTGTCGCGGGGTTCACTTCATTAATTACAGCCATCGCCATCAAATCCGATGTCAATGTATTTATCGCCATTGGCTTGGGGCTGGGACTGAGTTTGCTGATCGGCTTTTTGTCCGGTGCTCTGGTTACATGGATCAAAGTCCCTCCATTCATCACGACACTGGCGGTGATGACAACTTTCCGTGGGGTGATCATGGTCCTTTCCGGCGGGCAGCCGGTTACGATCCTGGGGGACACCTTTGGGTTTATCGGCACCGGCTATATCGGGATTATTCCTTTCCCCGTGATTCTGATGTTTCTTGCCACTTTGGTTGTGGCTTATATTCTGAAATATACAAAATTCGGCCGCCATTTGTATGCGGTGGGCGGTAATGTCGAGGCGGCTCATTTGAGCGGCGTCCGTACCAGCTACACAACCATAAAAGCTTACATGTTCAGCGCGTTGTTTGCCTCCATTGCCGGAATGGTGATGGCCTCGCGCGTGGACTCGGCGACGCCACTGGCCGGCGACGGCGCCGAATTGGACGCGATTGCGGCGGCGGTGATCGGCGGCATCAGCCTGGCGGGCGGGAAAGGGAATGTCATCGGCGGTTTGATCGGTGCGCTGATCATTGCGGTTCTGAACAATGGTATGGTGCTGATGGATGTCCCGGTATTCTATACTAATGTCGTCAAGGGGTTGGTCATTTTACTGGCAGTGGTGGTTGATTCTTTGGACAAGATCAAAAAACAGTGAATCCGGGTTATGCCGGAGATCTCGCTGTTCAAATAATAAAAGGAGAAAGAGATGAAAAAATTGTCGTTGGTGTTTATTGTTGTCCTGATGGCTGCCATTCTATTTGGCAGTGTGAGTGCCGCAAATGAAGAGCCGAAAGAAATCGGGATCGTGTTTACTTCGCTCAACAATCCGGTATTCGCTTTCATGAAGGAAAAAATGGAAGAAAAAGCGATTGAATTGGGCTATAAGCCGATCGTTCTTGACAGCCAGGAATCCGCGGAAGTGGAACTGCAGAATGTCGAGAGTTTGATCTCCAAAAATGTGGTCGGAATCTGTTTGCTGGCTGTCAACAGTGACGCCGCAATCAATTCTGTCCGCGCCGCCAACGAGGCAGGCATTCCGATCGTAGGCTGGAACCGCGTCGTTGATACACAGGGACGCGCTGAGTATGCTACTCAGATCGTGACCGATAATGTGCCCGGCGCGGTTGAGGCCGGTAAACTGGCGGTTGAGCTGCTCAAAGATATTGAAGAGCCGAAAATCGCAATGCTGCGCGGTTTGTCCGGTATTGACGCAGATCTTGATCGCTCGGAAGGTTTCCGGGAAGGGATTAAGGGTACTGTGCTTGAAAACAGCATTGTCGCTGAAAAAGCTGCCGACTTTGAACGCCAGAAGGGCTACACTGTGATGGCGAACATTTTGCAGGCGCATCCGGATATTGATCTGATCTATGCGCTGAATGACGAAATGGCGATCGGCGCGTATCAGGCGGTGAAGGAAGCCGGATTGACGGATATAAAAATTGTTGGCTATGACGGCGCAGGAGGCTGTGTGGATATGATCAAAAAAGGCCAGATTACCGCAACCGTCGGACAGATGTTCGCCACGCTGGGCACGGAAGCTGTCGCTTCGGTTGTAAAAGCTTATGAGGATCCGGATGCGAAACTGGAACCGGTCGTGTATATCGGGACGGAACTGATTACGGCTGAGAACGCTGAAGGCTACGTTTTTAAATAAGGATAAAGACCATTAATGAACAAGGCCGTCCTGAAGTACCACAGGACGGCCTCATGTACGCTGCAAGGGATTGGTGGGTCATTTTTTTCAGCCCCAAAGCGCTATGTTTCGAATTCTCAGGCAAAGGACAGGCAGACTATGAGTAAATATCGCGATTTCTATAACCACACGCTGAAAACGGAGGCGGAGGCGGTCGAAAATCTGTTATCCACGCTGGATTATGCCGTTATGGATTCGATCGTGGATTTATTGTGTACTGTGAAAGCGAGCGGCAACAAAGTGATCACGGCCGGTTGCGGTACCAGCGGTGTGGCGGCGAAGAAAATTGCGCATAGCCTTTGTTGTGTTGAGGTGCCGGCTTATTTTCTTTCACCGGCCGATTCGGTTCATGGCGCGCTGGGATCGATTCAAAAAGGAGACGTGGTCATTTTGATCACGAAAGGCGGGAATACGCCGGAGATCATCAACTATATTCCCTGCTGTCAGGAGAAGAAAGCCATCATCATCGGGGTAAGCGAGAATCCGGAATCCATTCTGGCTCAGAACGCTGATATCTACCTGAAAGTGCGGGTCGAGAAGGAACCCTGCCCCTGGAATATGTTGGCTACGGCCAGCACCATGGCGGTGATCGCCGCGTTTGACGCGATTGCGATCACTACGATGCAGCATAACGGGTATACCAAAGAGGAATTTCTGCGGATCCATCCGGGCGGTGCGGTGGGGGAGCGGCTGAAGAAATAAAAACAGTCAGAAAGACCTGACTGTTTTATTATTTCCGGATAAATTCCAAGATTAATATCAAAAAGAAAATGGCGCGAAAGTTTACATTTCCCGGAACGGAATCCCGTTCTCAAGCGCGAAGGATTCCGCACCGGAACCTGCGGTTCCGACAATCGTCAATTTCGGACAGTCTGCAAAGGCGCGCGCACCGATCGATTCGACAGACGGCGGGATCACCACCGTCTCCAATTCGGGATTACCGCTGAACGCGTCCGCCCCGATCTGCCGGATGGAATCGCCGAGGGTCACCTGGCGCAATTTCGAACCAAAGGAAAAAGCCCACTCGCCGATCCAGGTATAAGAATCCCCAATGGTAAGTTCTTCGATCCATTTCTGCTCCTGGAAAGCGGCAGTTCCGATTCCCGTAACCGGAGCGCCGTTGAAGGTCTCCGGCGTCTCAAAAAAGCGCGGCATCTGTCGCAGCGGCTCGAGAATGGTATAGGTCTGCGTGGCGGCATCCCGTCTGAAACGGTACATATTTGTCTCCACCGGCTCGTAGGTATACTGAAATTGGTTTTCACGAATAAACTGTTCAATAAAGGATTCCCCGGTTTCAGCCTCTGCGCGTAAGGCATCAGAATCTGTTCCGGGATCTTCCACGATCCTGTCCGGCAGAATCAGCAGCGGCTGCGGCTCGGTGAAAGCAGGTGAACCAATCGACTCAAGCGACAACGGCAGCGCGACCCGGTCCAGGCGGAAACAACCCTCAAACACTTTTGCCCCCAATGTTTTTACCCTATCCGGAAACCGGATACTTTTCAGCCCGCAATTTGCAAAGGCCTGACTTCCGATCTCCCGCAGACTGCTCGGCAGCAAAATGGACGAAAGCGCGGAGGTCCCGGCGAAGGCCCGTGTACCGATCTTTTCAATGCTGATACCGAACTGGACATAATTGAGCGACCAGCAGCCCTCGAAGGCCCCGCTCCCGATTTCGGTCACGGCGTCCGGGATCACAATCCGTTCCAATGATTTGCAGCCCCGGAACAGATTGGCTTCCAATTTTTTCAGCGCCGGCGGCAGCGCGACTTCCTTCAGATTTTGGCAGTTTTCAAAGGCACCCCTGCCGATGGAAGTTGTCGCGACCGGAAAGGCGATTGACTCCAGGCTGACGCAATCGGCGAAGGCGTTTTCACCGATCCGTTCCAAATTGACATAGACCCGCACCGTTTTCAGCGCGCTGGCGCCCCGGAACGCCCCCGGCAGAATGCCTTTGGTCCATTCGGCCAGGGTGACCTCTTCAATCTCGGTGTTATCCGCGAAGGCACTGCCAACGTAATACGCGTTCCAGGGCAGTGTGACCTGCTTCGCTGAACCATTATATTGAATCAGCACACTGTTGCCGGCGATCACAAACTCATCGGTTTGGGCCTCCAGCCAGGGTGTGCCGTCGAAAGCATCTTTCCCAACAGAAGTGAGCAGCCCGCTGCCCTGAAAATAAACGTAGATCAGACTGCGGCAGCCTTTAAAAGCGTTTTCGCCGATGCTGCGGACCGGGGCGGGGATCAGGATCGAAGCCAGCGAAACACAATCTTCAAAAACGCCTGCCGCGAGCGATTCCAGCGCCGATGGCAGCAGGACGTTAATCAAATTGGTGCAGCCGGCAAAAGCCCGCGCACCGATTTTGGTGATCGATCCCGGCATATTCACGACGATGAGCGTTTCGTTCCCGGCAAAACTCTCCTCCCGGATTTCGCGCACCTCCACGCCGCCCAGGCTCCAGGGAATGTCCAGCGTTCCTCCGGGGCCGGAATATCCGGTAATCACCGCATAATCGTCCCGGATCACGAAAGAATACCCACCCTCATTCAGGACGGTTTCTTCAGCGCCGAGTACCGGCGTGGGATCGGCCGTCATGACAGTGCCTAAAAACAGGATGAGAACAATAAAAAAGTGTTTTTTGATCAGAATAAGCCTCGTAATAGATGGTTGTTGTTCTATTTTTTCTCGAAGAGCAAAATAGAACAACAACCAATTCGCTAAAACTCACTGTTGTCGTGCAGGACCAGGAATTTGATGCCGTGTTCTCTGGCAAAGGTCTCCGCAACCGTCCCGGTATGCGCCCGGAAAGTGACCTGTGTCCCTTCGAATGCGTTCGGCGCGATCTCGCTCAGACTGTCCGGAAGAATGACGGTCAGCGGCCCGTTCATCGCCGCAAACGCGGAATCACCGATTATATGGTATCCCTCCGGAATGCGGACCTCTTCCACTGAAAGCCCGCGGAAAACGGCGTCGCCTACTTTTGTCACCTTCATCCCGAGCACTTCCGAAATCAGCCCCAAGGTGGATTCCGTTCCGGTGTATTCTGTCAGCGCATAAACATCTCCCTGCACGGAAAAGTTGAAATCTCCAATCGCTGACAAAGGATCGTCCACCGGGATGCCCAGACGCTGCGCCTCCTGCCAGGCGGCAGAATCGCGAATGGCCTGAATGGTCAGAGCCGGGCAATCCGCAAAAGCGTCCGCCCCGATCTCTGTCACACTGGCCGGGATCACCAATTCGCGCAAATTAGCGCATCCGGCAAACGCGTTAGCGCCGATTTCCGACGTTCCGTCCGCGATTCGCAGCGTTTCCAGCGCCTCACTGTAGGCAAAAGCCCAGTCGCCGATCTCGTGCACGGTCTCCGGCAGCGTTACATTGCGCACAAATGTGCTTTCCTGAAACGCACCGGCGCCAATCCGCCAAACCGGCGCGCCGTCGATGTAGTCCGGCACACGAATATCATAGACCTGTCCGATGTAATGCAGCAACTCCGAACCGTTTTCGCTGCGCAAAAAAGAAAAATCAGCTGTTTTTTCAATCAGGTACTCGTATGGCATCATGCGGGCTTTGGCAAATTCCTCACCGGGCGTTCCATAGACAACTTCCAGTTGCACTGCCGGGCTGTTCTCAAACGCGGTCGCGTCGATCGTTTCGACCGAGGCGGGGATCGTCAGCCGCTCCAGCGCCGGACAGAACGCGAACTGCCGTGCGTTGATCACCTTAATACGGGAGGGCAATCCGACCGATCGGAGGTTGGCGCACTCCTGAAACGCACCGGCGTTGATATATGTAACCTTCTCCGGGATCTCAATTTCCTGCAGCGTGCGGCAGCCTTTAAAGGCGTAACTGCCGATCCCGTTCAGATTGGATGGCAGCGTGATTGTTCTCAGGTTCAGCGCGCCGCTGAAGGCGTTGTCGCCGATGGTGGTGAGGCTCTCCGGCAGCAGCACCTCTTCCAGCGTAACATTGTCCACGAACGCGTCGACAATCGCGGTAATATTCTGCGGGACGGTCACGACCGGCTCCGTTCCATTATATTTCAGCAGGATTTTATTCCCGATGACGACGAATTCATCTTTTTGCCCGGTCAGCCAGGGCGTATAGGCGAACGCGTCTCCTGCCAGCGAACTCAGCCGTTTCGAAATGGTCAGCGTCTGCAAAGCACTGCAATAACGAAAGGCGTTCCCGCCGATGGTGGTGACCGAATCCGGGATCACCAAATTGTCCAGTGCGCTGCAGCCCTCAAAAGCCGCGTAGGCGATGGTGGTCAGCTTGGGCGGCAGTTCCAATTGCCGCAATGACGAGCAATAGCGGAAGGCCTCGTTCTGGATGCGCAGCAATTCCGCGGGGAGACGAATATCCGTCAATGAAGTGCAACCGGAGAACGCGCCTCTCCCGATCGTCACGACGCTGTCCGGCAGAATTACCCGTTCGATTTCGGTGTGATCCCGGAAGAGATCATCCCCGATCACGCTGACCGGGAGTTGATCGATATTGTCCGGAATCTCCAGTTCGCGGGCGAAACCGCTGTATCCGGTGAGTTTGACCGTTCCGTCCACGATCTGATACTGCCAGTCGCCGGAAATCAGCGTCTCCGGCGCTTCCTGTTGCGCGGAAACGGGCAGCGCGCAGACCGCTACAAAAACAAACACCAGCAAATCAAAAAGGATTTTTTTTGTTCTCATCCGGTTATTTCCAAACCTTTGAAATTTTTGTTTAAGCATATCCTAAAATGAGCTGTACTGCAAAATGCAATGAAGATTTTACGATATTATAACCTGCGAAGCGCGTGCGCAAAGGAGCGCAACCCCGCCAGGGCGCTTCGCGATGCACTCCCCTACATAGACAGACTCCGCTTATTCGGCGTTGAGCGCGGAGTGCAGCCAATCCAGATAGTCCTGACCCCAACGGAAAATCAGCATTTCCTGGCTCATATTCGGAATATATTCGGCCCCATATTCCAGCAGTTCCAACGGCGGATCATGAAAAACGACGTCCTCCGGTTGGATCTTCGGCAGCAGGCAGAACAAATCTGACATTTCCTCGGCCTTGATATCCGTCAATACCGCTTCCAACAAGCCGGGCAGGGCCGGGACCAGTTTCAGCGTCACAAAAGGCTGGCGCAGACGTTCCAATACGGCTTTGAGGATGAGCGTCTGGTTACTGATACGCTGGATGTCCGAATATTTCAGCCGGACCCGCGCCAGCCGCAGCGTCTGCTCACCGTTTAGTGTCTGTTTGCCGGCCGGGAAGAAGCCGCGCGGCATATCGTCCACCACTTCCGGCAGGTCGATTTCGATCCCCCCGATGGCGTCAATAAATACGGTCAGCGCGTTGAAGTCCACCACGACGTAATGGCTGCTGTCAATGCCGAATTGATCCCGAATGGTCTCCGCCAGCGCGCCGGCGCCATAACCGTCGTCCTGAAAATGGTCCATGCCGGGGGAGCCGAACAGGTAGGACTGGTTCAGCAGGATCTTGCCCTGAACGTTCAGTGTGGCGGGCGGATCGACCAGCAGGTTGCGCGGCAGCGCGACGACGTTGACGCGCGGTTCGGTGAAATCGATTCGAACGAGGCGGATGACGTCGGACAGCCCATAGAGATAATCCGTGCCGCGGTAGTCGATGGCCGCAGCCAGTACGGTCCATTGCGCCTGGTCGCCGCAGAGCGGTTCCGGGTTCTCCGATTGGCCGGAGACGGCATCATAGGGCTGGAACCCCGCGCTGATTAAAATCAGGCAGATCCCGACCAGGGTCAGGAGATACAGTTTTCTTTTTTTCAATTGGAGTCCTCTTTCAGAGGGGTTGGGGAGGGTCAGGTTAAATAGGATGTTGCAGGGGAGCGCATCGCAAAGCACCCTGACGGGGATATGCTGCGTCCCGAGGTGGCGCTCATACAGGGCCGGGGGCCAAATCAACCGTTCAGATCATTATTTAAAATGACGGGTTTCAAATTCGCAAAAATTGTGGTTGTTCGCGTGGTCCGGATAGGACGGTCATCACCCGATGCCGTCCGGTTGTCACGCACCTTCTTCGTCGTAGATGGGGAATACCTCTTCGTCGATATCGATTGCTGCCCGGTCCAGTTCAGGATAGTAGTTGAAATGCTTAAATCCCAAAGTACGAAGTTGCTGTATGATTTTATAAGGTTTGGTAAAGACGATTTTTCGCAGGAAGGCATGGGCGCTTTCAAATGTTTCCAATCCGATTTCTTTTTCGGAGAGCGATTGTAAATTCCTTGGCGGATTCGGAAAAACGGTAAACCCGCCCGATTGGGCCAGAATTCTGGGCGAATCGTATGATAAGGAAATCGCCATCGGCAACTTTTTCTCGTCAGGTCTTTTATTTTTCCTTAAATACTTCGTAAGCGCATAACAGTCTGATTCTTCATAGCTTTTCGGAATCATTTCTTCGTATTTCCCACATTCGGAAACAGGTTTTGCCTGATGCATTGCATTTAATATTTCCGGTTTTAATACCCATACGCAAGGAAATTCGTTCTCTCTGATCTTATTTTCTCCTTTCCAATACTTATATAAAGCAAAAAAACAGGCCGCAAAGGCGTTTTCGGACCAATCCAGCAGTCTGGTGGGGGTGCTGTAATGCTGCATGATGGCATACCATCCCCATGTATATCCCGGATCCTTTGCAGAAATATGGCCCCGCCGGGCTTTAAAAGTGGTTAAATATTCTCTTTCGGTCTTCTCAAGTACCTGATAGAATTCACCAGGATTCTTGACCGGCGAAAGGCCGCTCTTTTTTTTTGAAAACTCCCGGAATAAAGTTGGCCAGAGCGTATACGAATCCTTCGCGTGTCCGCGGTACCAGAGTTTATTACTATAATCCCGGTGATATTTTTGCCCTTCCAGATCGTCTTTTGGAACGTCTTCTTTTTGGAAAAGGAAGACGTTTTCCAGAAAGTCCGGAATGGAGTCACAGCATACCGTCATATTGCTCATCGAATATCTCCTTTTCCTTGCTTGATCAATGCTGTCTATGTTTAAAATTGTTCGATATATTTGCGAAGAAGCGAAAAGTCCCGCACGGCGCTTTCCTTAGATTCATTGCTGTTTTGACATGCGGCGTCCGGGGATGGGGTGGTTTGGTACCGTTTATATATCGTGTAAATATTTTTAAAGGGTTCCATCTGACTCATGTTCTTGATTTTCTCTTTTGTTGACAGTAAATAGCTCCGCAAAGCTTTATTATTTTTTTCCATAAAAACCTTGTCGGATTCATCCTGTCCTGTTGGCGGATCAAGCAAGTTTTGGATGATCGCTATTCTATCCCTGTTCTCTCTTCTGTCGGCTATATTCTCTTTCGCGAACCGTGCGTATTGTTCCCCGGAGAAACTTAATAATATGACCATTAACAAATCGGCGAATGTTTCAATAAATAAGTCCTGATTCCCGGCGAAGATTGTGAAATCCAATTGATGCTGAAAGATATCCAACAACGCATCAATCAGGATCTTGCGATTATTGGGGTGGTTTTCTGTCAGGCCTCTTTTGGCGAAATTTGATCGCAAAGTTTTCCCGGCGTCTGAATCCGGCTCTTTTGCCAACGCTTTGAAGATAAAAGATTTTCTCCCGCCTTTTTCATTTTGGGAGGTTTCCTGAAGGATCACGGACACAATTTTACCAAGCCTCTCTTTGAACGTCTTCGAATTTTTTTCGAAAATTCTTTTGAATTCCAGAAGTAGGTGATCCAATTCTGCATAAATTTCCGGATCCGTTTTCTCAATGGATAACGTTATGTGAGAGATTGTATTTTGGGCGGTTTCAATATCTTCCTGCACGTTTCTGAATAACATATCAATCATTTTCTGAATATTATTCAAGTCCGGATGATCCTTTTCATCATAGGATTCCATGATTTTCGCGATTGCGTTGGCTTTTTCTTCGATCGCCTTATCCCAAATTCCGAATATGCGTTGGACGCTGCTCTGAACCTGATCAACGAAATTCGCAAACAGCGGTTCGTCAAAATTGAAGACAATATCAGTCATTGACGCGGCTGAATCCGCCAAGGCGGAACCAGATGGACCTTTTTTTTCGCATAGAATCTCGTGAATTTGGGTTTCGATCTTTTTCCTAAGGTCTGTATACTCAGCTTTGAATTCTTTGTCCCCTTCCTTCATTACCAATTCCTGAGCTGTATTCAGATGAAGCTGAACAGCATCGGCATCTATCATATCTATGGCACAATAAAC